>JAFTKE010000148.1 GCA_017456045.1 Oscillospiraceae bacterium | reverse complement strand
CTGCGTCCCTGGTAGGCGGTCTGGTGGGTTACCTGTTCTACAACTGGCACCCCGCTACGGTGTTCATGGGAGATACCGGCTCGCTGTTTTGGGGCGGGATCGTGTGTGGGCTGGCCTTCGCGCTGGATATGCCTCTGGTGCTGATCCTGGTGGGCCTGATCTATATCCTGGAGACGCTGTCCGTGATCCTGCAGGTGGGCTATTTCAAGCTGACCCATGGCAAGCGGCTGTTCAAGATGTCTCCGATCCATCATCATTTCGAGATGTGCGGCTGGAAGGAGATCAAGATCTGCTTCGTCTTCTCTGCCGTTTCTGTGATCATGTGTCTGGTGGCCTGGTTCGGGATCGCCGGACGGATCGGGTGAGCGCTGATCGTAACGCTATGTAGGGAAAGGGCATGCCCTTTCCGCCGCAAATCGTATACGAGTTGCGGGAGATAGTGCGATCTGCGTGCTTGCTGTAGCAAGCACATCGGAAAGGGCATGCCCTTTCCCTACATGACATCCAGTAGGTCCTTTACGTCGACAGCATTGCCCCCTGGGAAGGGATGGGCGCTCCTGCGCTGGTTTGTTGTTTTCGGACGATGGTCGCCCCTACGATAGGGCGTTCGGGCATATTTTGAAAGGAGCTTCTATGGCGGTAGGGCGTCGTCTCTATGCCAAAGAGGACCGCCGCCGTAGGGCGGGTGGAGGGGTGGATGTCCCGTTCCTGGTGCTGGTGCTGCTGCTTTTGGGCGTGGGGCTGACGATGCTGTATTCAGCCAGCTTCGCTCAGAGCGAGTATGACACCCACTATGAGATATCCACCAAATATCTGCAAAAACAGGCGGTGTGCGCCGGGTTGGGGCTTTTATGTATGTGGGGCTTCAGTCGGATCGAAGCGGAGCTTTGGCACCGGGTGGCATGGCCTGTATACTTCGTCAGCATCGCGCTGCTTTTGAGCGTGCTGGTGGCGGGGCAGAGCGTCAATGGCGCGAAACGGTGGATCGATATCGCGGGGATCCAATTCCAACCTTCGGAGATCGCCAAATTCGCCATGATCGTGCTGTTCGCCAAGCTGACCCGTTCCTTCGGGACGGATGCCAAAGATTTCCGTCATGGGGTATTGGGGTTCTCTCTGGCGCTGCTGGGGATCCTGGTGCCGCTGGCCCTGGAGAAGCATCTTTCAGCCATCATGCTGATCGGCATGGTGGGGGTCGCTATGATGTTCGTGGCGGGGACCAGGATGCGGTGGCTGGGGCTGGGTGCCGGAGTCGCTGTGGTGTTCATGGTGGTATACGTCAGCTTCATGGGGTATGCCGGTGACCGGATCACGGCCTGGCTCCATCCGGAGCAAGATCCCAGTGATACCGGCTATCAGATCCTCCAGTCCCTGTACGCCATCGGTTCCGGTGGGGTGTTCGGGCTGGGGTTGGGGAAGAGCAGACAGAAGTATCTGTATCTCCCATTCCAATACAATGACTATATCTTCGCTGTGGTGTGCGAGGAGCTGGGGCTGGTGGGCGCGGCGCTGATCATCGCGCTGTTCGCTATGCTGGTCCTGCGGGGCTATTGGATCGCCCTGCGGGCAAGAGACCGGTTCTCCACCGTCCTGGCGGCTGGCCTGACCACGCTGATCGCGGTGCAGACCGCGCTGAATCTGGGGGTGGTGACGGATCTGCTGCCCTCCACCGGGATCGCGCTGCCCTTCTTCTCTTATGGAGGGACGGCGCTGGCGGTGAACCTGGGAGAGATGGGCGTGGTACTCAGTATCTCCCGACAACGAGACAAGACCAAATTACAGGAGGACCTGTCATGAACGTGATATTCACCTGCGGTGGTACCGCCGGGCACATCAATCCGGCGATCGCAGTGGCTAATATGTTGCTGGAACGTGATCCTGATACGAAGATCCTCTTCATCGGGGCAAAGGGGCATATGGAAGAGAAGCTGGTGCCTAAGGCTGGGTATCGGCTGGAATGCTTGCCCGGCTCCGGATTGAAGCGGGGCAAGTCCCTGAAGGCGATCAAGGAGAACGTGAAGGTGATCGGCGACCTTCTCGGCTCGATCAAGCAGTGCAAGAAGATCATCCGGGAGTTCGGCGCCGATGTGATCGTGGGCACCGGAGGCTATGCCAGCTTCCCGGCCATGTATGCGGGGGCCAAACTGAAGATCCCCACCTGCGTCCATGAGAGCAATGCCGTACCGGGCCTGACCACCAAGATGGCGGCCAACAAGGCGGATAAGGTGCTGGTGAGCTTCAAGGAGAGCGCTGGGTACTACAAACGGCCCGAACGGGTGGAAGTGGTAGGGATGCCGGTGCGTAAGGAATTCCTCACCACCTCCAAAGAAGAGGCCCGGAAGGCGCTGGGGCTGGACAGCCGGCCGCTGGTGGTCTCCGCCTTCGGAAGCCTGGGCGCAAAGGTCATGAACCATGCCATGGCGGATATGATGGTCCTGGAGCAGGCCGATGGCTTCCCCTTCCAGCACATCCATGCCACCGGTTCCTTTGGCTGGGAATGGATGCCCAAGCTGGTGGAGGAGAAGGGCGTCGCGCTGGATAAGGGCATCGATATGCGGGAATATATCTATGATATGCCTGTGGTCATGGCGGCGGCTGATGTGATCATCAGCAGGGCCGGTGCTTCCACCCTCAATGAGATCGGGGCTTCCGGGACCCCCTGCGTGCTGGTGCCCAGCCCTAATGTCACCAATGACCATCAGACCAAGAACGCCAAGATCCTGGCGGATCGGGGCGGTGCGGTGCTGATGTGCGAGGGCGAGGACATGGGCAGGAAGATCTATGATCAGATCACGCAGCTTTTGGTAGACCACTCACGCAGAGCGAAGATGTCCGCGGCGCTGCGGGAGCTGGTGGTCCTGGATTCGGCGGAGCGGATCTGCGATATCGTCCAGGATCTGGCGGGCAAGAAGGGCTAAGGAGGATCATCTCATGGAAAAAAAGAAAAAACGTCCCCTGAAGAAGCCTAAGACGCCTCGTCCTGAGTCTGCAGAGGTGATCTATACGCCTCCGGAGACCATAGACCGGAAGAAGCTGGCCATCCGGCTGCTGACAGTGGCTGCGGTGGTGATCGCTCTGTTCGTGGGATTCTCGCTGTTTTTCCGGGTGGATACGATCGTGGTGTCCGGCAATCAAAAATACAACGCCTGGACCATCCGGGAGGTGTCCGGGATCTCTGAGGGCGACAGCCTGCTGACCTTTGGCAGAGGCAGGGCCTGTGCCAAGATCGCGGAGTCGCTGCCTTATGTGAAGGTGGTCCGGATCGGGATCAAGCTCCCCGGTACCGTGAACATCTACATCGAAGAGGTGGAGGTGGTCTACTCCATCCAGGACAAGGCGGGGAATTGGTGGCTCATGACCTCCGAGGGGCGGCTGGTGGAGAAGACCAGCGCAGCGGAGGCGTCTAAACACACCACCATCAAGGGCGTGCTGCTGGAAGGTCCTAAGTCCGGATCCAAGGCTGTGGCGGTGGAGCCGGAGCAGACCGGATCCGATCCTGAGGCGCCGATCGTGACCGTCACCGGACAGGAGCGGCTCCAGACTGCTCTGGAGATCGTCTCCCGGCTGGAGGCCAATGGGATCCTGGGCATGACCCCCAGTGTAGATGTATCCGACATGGGCGATATCCAGATCTGGTATGGTCAGCAGTATCAGGTCCTTTTAGGCGATGCCGGACAGATCAAGGATAAGGTGGACATGATGAAACAGACCATCGGGCAGATGGGAAGCCACCAAAGTGGCGTCCTGGATATCAGTTTTTCCGATGGTTCGGATACCGTGATCTACAAGCCCTTCGAATAAATGTCATTTCTTACACAAAAAATCGATATTTTCTATTGACGCGAGCAAAATTTCGGGATACAATATACCGGTACGATATTAAATTCTCGCAGTGGGCTCTTTTGGGCGCTGCAAATGCATACATAGGAGGAACGTATAAAATGGCTGAAGCATATCAGGATCGGGTAGTCAAGATCAAAGTCATCGGTGTCGGCGGCGCCGGCAACAATGTCATCAACCGCATGATCGAGTCCGGTGTGGACGGCGTGGATTTCGTCGTGGTGAACACCGATAAGCAGGATCTGAACAAGTCCATCTGCAAGAACAAGCTGCAGATCGGTGAGAAGCTGACCAACGGCATGGGCGCCGGTTCCAAGCCCGAGGTGGGCAAGAAGTCCGCTGAGGAGTCCCGCGCGCTGATCTCCAAGGCCCTGGAGGGCACTGACATGGTGTTCATCACCGCCGGTATGGGCGGTGGTACCGGCACCGGTGCTGCTCCCATCGTGGCGGATCTGGCTCACGAGGCCGGTATCCTGACCGTGGGCGTGGTCACCAAGCCCTTCAAGTTCGAGGGTGCCAACCGTATGCGTCAGGCTGATGCCGGTATCGAGGCGCTGGCTGGCAAGGTGGATTCCCTGATCGTGATCCCCAACGATCGTCTGAAGTACGTCACCGACCAGAAGATCACCTTCGCCAACGCTTTCGGCATCGCCGACGACGTGCTGAAGATGGCGGTCACCTCCATCTCCGAGCTGGTGGGCTTCTCCAACCGTGTGATCATCAACCTGGACTTCGCTGACGTTTCCGCTGTCATGAAGGATGCTGGCCGTGCCCATATGGGCGTTGGCGTGGCTTCCGGCCGTGAGAAGGCGGAGCAGGCTGCTATGGCCGCCGTCGCCAGCCCCCTGCTGGAGACCTCCATCAATGGTGCCACCGGCGTTCTGGTGAACGTCACCGGCTCCGCTGAGCTGACTCTGGACGATGTGGAGACTGCTGCCGGTATCGTGCAGGAGGCTGCCAACCCCGATGCCAACATCATCTTCGGCGCTACCTACTGCGAGGACTTCGAGGATGAGATGCGGGTCACCGTCATCGCTACCGGCTTCGATCAGAAGCCTGTGGTGGAGGATGCCCCCAAGGCTTCTGCCGGTGTGGCTGCTCCCAAGTCCAGCGCTGACGAGGACATCTTCGCGATCTTCAAGCGCTAAGTTCTGTCTATACGGGGCTGTCTCATCCAGGTGAGGCAGCCCTTTTTTGCTGGATCACGGATATGGTATCCATCCGAAACGTAGGGGCGACCATTGGTCGTCTGCGGCGGGCTGACCTTATCCGATATCTTCGGCGCATCCGTGTCGGTACGTTTGCGGACGACCAATGGTCGCCCCTACGCTGGGCGTGACCTGATGGGATGCCCCTATTAAGGAGGGTATGCGATGGATGCTTACCATGCTCTTGCGGTCAGCTATGATCGGCTGACCGATGATGTGGACTACCGGCAGACGGTGGAGTTCTATCAGAAGATCATGGAACGGGAGGCAGTCCGCCCCCGGACGGCGGTGGATCTGGCCTGTGGCACCGGCTCCGTGGCGCTGCTGCTGGCAGAGGCTGGACTACAGGTCACCGCGGTGGATCTTTCTCCGGAGATGCTTACCGTTGCCCAGCAAAAGGCCCAGGAGCTGGAGAGACCGCCGCTGTTCATCTGCCAGGCGCTCCAGGCGCTGCACCTTCCCAGGGGCGTAGATCTGGCGGTGTGCGCTTTGGATAGTCTGGACTATATCACCGATCCCGGTGATTGCCGGGAGGCGATCCTGCGGGTTTACAAGACTTTGAATCCCGGTGGGATCTTCATCTTCGATGTGAACACGCCGGAGAAACTGCGGGCCATGGATGGTCAGGTGTTCCTGGATGAGGACGACGACGTGTACTGCGTTTGGCGTGGGGAGTTCGATGAGGAAACGAATATCTGCTCCTACGGCATGGATCTGTTCCAGAGAGAGGGGCAGGTGTGGCATCGGAGCTTCGAGGAGCATCGGGAATACGCTTACTCCCAGGAGCAGCTGGTGGGATATTTGAAGGAGGCCGGCTTCTGTCGGATCCGGGTCTATGGGGACCGCAGCTTCGATCCACCCAGAGTGGGGGAGCAGAGGTTCTATTTGAGTGCAAGGAAGGGTGTCAGGAAATGAATGACTATTTGGTCCGTGGCATGACCATGGATGGTTTCGTGAAGGTGGTGGCGATCCGTTCCACTGGGATCGTTCAGCGGGCGGCCCAGATCCATGGGACGACCCCTAATGCTACCGCCGCTCTGGGGCGGGCGTTGACTGCTTGCTCTATGATGGGCAATATGCAGAAGGTGGACAACGGGTCTATGACGCTGCAGATCCGGGGCGGTGGTCCGATCGGGACGATCACCTGTGTGTCCGATCCTGTGGGCAATGTGCGGGGGACCGTCACCGAGGCCAAGGTGCCTCTGGTGGAGAAGTTCCCTGGGAAGCTGGATGTGGGCGCCACGGTGGGCGTAGACGGGACCCTGACGGTGATCCGGGATCTGCAGATGAAGGAGCCTTATATCGGATCGATCCCTCTGGTGTCCGGTGAGATCGGCGACGATGTGACCGCCTATTTCGCCCAGAGCGAGCAGACTCCTACGGCATGTGCCCTGGGGGTGCTGGTGGATCGGGACCAGAGCGTCAAGGTGGCTGGTGGCTATCTGATCCAGCTGCTGCCCGGTGCGCCGGAGGAGACAGTGGATGCACTGGAGCGGGGGATCAAGCGTGCCGGTGCGGTGACAGCTATGCTGGAGTCCGGCCTTACCCCGGAGGATATCCTGGGCCAGGTCTGCGGTGAACTGGGCGTGGTGTTCATGGAGACCACCGAGGTCTGCTATAAGTGCTACTGCTCCCGGGACCGGGTCACGTCGGCGCTGATCAGCCTGGGACGAGAGGAACTGGAGGAGATCCGCGGGGAGGGGAAGCGCTTCCCGGTGGAGTGCCAGTTCTGTGATACGGTCTATTCCTTCACTCCGGAAGATGTGGCGGAATTGCTGAAAAATATTTGAATTTCCTATCCTTCCTGGGGGAAACCCCAGGAAGGATAGGCTGAAAAGTTTAAGCCAAAAAAGAGAAAAAAGTTCTTGACAAATGGCCCCTGCGTGTGTATAATGTGTCATGTCGCTGAGGTGAGCAGCCGAAGCGAGCGGTAGGGGAGCATAGCTCAGCTGGGAGAGCACATGCCTTACAAGCATGGGGTCACAGGTTCGAGCCCTGTTGTTCCCACCATAAAATTTGGCCCTGTGGTGCAGTCGGTTAGCACGCCAGCCTGTCACGCTGGAGGTCGACGGTTCGAGTCCGTTCGGGGTCGCCATAACGCATCTGTGGAGGGTTCGCCCTCCACGATACGCCTCTGTAGCTCAGTAGGTAGAGCAGCGGACTGAAAATCCGCGTGTCGTTGGTTCGATTCCGACCGGAGGCACCAGATGCGGGTGTAGCTCAT
>JAFTKE010000147.1 GCA_017456045.1 Oscillospiraceae bacterium | reverse complement strand
ACGATAGTCTCCTGGATGGTCTTGGCGACAGTAACGACGCTATGGCCGTAGCACATGACCACATTGCATTCGATGGTCAGGGCGTCATCCTCACCGATCGTGACCTTGAGGCCCTTGCCCCAATTCTTCTTGCCGATCATCTCGACGATATCAGCACCGGGCTTGGCACTGAGACCCACGTAACCTTCGATATCCGTCAAAGACTGGATCACGATGGTATTGATCACATCTTCAGAGATCATCACACGACCATTATCCTGGACCTGCGTGATATACTGCTTATTCTCAGCCATGGTAAAACCTCCTGTAAAACCGCCCCGCAGGAAGCGTGGCATATTTTTACTCATTATACCACGAGCGAAGAAAAAATACAACAGATTTTTCAATGAAATCGCCCCGGTCGTGCCGGGGCGATCCATCCTTACTGTACTTCCACTACATGGATATCAGGGATGTCCATATCTGATTGGGACATAACGATGTCGGCGATCAATGCCACATCCGTCTCCGTCAGCCCTCCCTCCGGAGCAGCTACTGCTACTGAGATACCCTCGTCGCCCATATAGGCAACACAATCAGCGTAGCCCTTGGCGATCACCAGACTTTCGATCTGCGCCTCGCATAACGCTGTCTGCACGATCAGATCCAGCTGTGCGGAAGAGGTAGACTCCCCCTCCTCATCTCCATAAGCCATGGCCTCCTGGAGCAGAGTCACCGCGCTGTCCCGGGCCTGCTGACGGGATAATCTCACAGCAGCGAAGTAATCTGTTGCGGTGTTCGTCCCATCAGTGCCTACCTGGATCGTAGCATCGTTCAAGATGAGCGTATCATCGGACATCACCTTTTGGGCATCCAGAGTGTCGGTCAGATCCTTGGTGTCCGTCCCTCCGGTATATAGCCAGTTTATGTATATTCCGGCACATACGGTGACCAGGATACCGGTTGCCACCAAATTCTTTTTCCAATTCTTCAATTTCATGAATAAGCTCCTCCCATTCATTTCATTTTCAATATGGATATCCGATCAGAGGTGAGTCCTGTCGCGTCTGCGACAGCCTCAACGATGGATAATCTAACTGTTGGATCATCCGCACCTTGACAGAGTATGATCGCACCCCGATATTGGGGTGATAAGACTTCCTGGACTAGTCCCTGCTGTGCCCGATCCTCATCCGTGACGATGACGGTATCAGCCCCTCCGCCTTGACTGTCACCGTCGGTCTGGTAAACCGTCCGCTCACTGGATTCCAGTGTGAGATAGATCTCCACCTTACCCGCCCCGTGGATCTGGGACAATATCCGAGACAAGGATGCGGCGACATCCGGTGCCATTTCTTCCTGTTCGACTGTCGTGGCGACTTCTTTCTTCTCGCCCAGTTCAGGCAGTAGCATCAGTCCGATGCCGATAACCAAGACTGCCACAGCATAGCGATATTTTTTGATCACCTCTTTCGATCTCCCGTACATGTTTTTCAGATCCATGTTTGATCCTCCTTCGGGATGCCAAGATCATCTTCGATGGTCCTGGCCAGTTCGTTTTTTGCGAAGGGAGACAGTCGTCCCTTCACCACGACGCTTTGAGGGATCGGTATATCGTCCTCTGACAAAAAGACCTCCACGGTAATGGAAGCATCCAGAGAATCGGCTTTGTCCAAGATATATGCTTCACATCGCTGCTTTATGCTATCATGTAAGGCTTCTCTCGTTCGTTGTGCGCCTTCTGCAGCGATACTGCTGGCTTCCTGAGATAACCCGTCAGTAAGTGAAGACGGTCCAAAGGCTCCGATATCTTCCAGAGGACGGATCAGCGTGAACATCAAAAACAGGCCGCTTATCATCTTGACCACAGTTCCACCCGTCCCCTTTTCTCCCACCAGTTTCGTCAAGATCCCGCAGATGATCGCGGCGATGGCGATGGTGAGGATATAGCCTCGGACCGCATCCATCACGCCACTCCTTTCATAAAACACACCGTGCTGATCAATAGCATGAAGCAAACGGCTCCGGTCATCGCAAGCAAAAGACCCATGGCATCATGGATATCCTCGATCAAAGAGGTCGTCCTCTTCAGGCCAAAGGTCGCACATATGGCGGATGTGGCCTTAAGCAGCAGATATTGCAGTGCGATCGAAAAGAATGGACCAATAGCGATAGCGATCATGGCGACCGTCCCGTAGACGCCGATCGTGTTCTTCACGGCCCCCGCACTGACCAGGACCGCTTCTGAGGCATCAGAAAGGATCCCGCCCACCACTGGGACCACACCGGAGATCGTAAGCTTCGTGGCTTTCAAGACCGACTGGTCGGTGGAGCCACTGACGACTCCGGTCACAGTCATATATCCAGTGAATACATACAAAATGATCTTAAGGATCCAGGTGACGGACCATTTGGATAGTTTTTGCAATCGACCGATCGTCTCGTCCCCCAGCGCGCATTTCCCAACTGAAAGGGCTAAGAATACGTAAACGATCGGTATCATCACACCGGAGACCAGCCCGCATAACACTGCGTCGAATACGACAGTACCGGTATAAAGGGCGATAGAGCTGGTGATACCACCTTGAGCAGCCAGGGCAGATGCCATCGCAGGCAGTAATAGCTTGCCGTAATCACTCATGGACTGGATCGTTTGGGCGGCTGCATCGATCAGAGCGCCGGAACCATCCAGCAGTAATATCCCCACTACCACGCTTCCGGATAATTCCGTCACCAAACCCGATGTCCCAGGAAAATTCCCCAGGATAGATACCATGATCACTGCAGCAGTCACGGCAAGGCATTTGGCCATACACCCTGAGATCTCTGGTTCCAACGCTTCCAGGGCGGACCGTATCACATACCACAGGTCCTCGCTAAAGCTATGTTGCTCAACGGGCATATATTCCAATGCGGGATCTGGCGCCTCCGGTGCTGTCGATGCGTATGCATCGACGGGGATCACCATAGTCATAAGTAAGATGATGGAGATTATGATCGATTTCATGCTTCCCCCAAGATATCCTGCAATAGATCCAGCAGTTTTTGGAGCATCGGTAGTGACATCCATAAGATCACCGCAGTACTAAGCAACTGAAGCGATCTTCCAAGTGCTGAATTGCCTGAATCGACACAGATCATAGACGCGATCTCACCCACCATCCCGATCCCTACGATCTTTAACAGGATCTCCAGCATTTGATCATCCAGCTGAGCAAGTGTTCGAAGCTGTTGGATGAATCCGATAACAGGTGTGATATAGCTGATCGCGATGCCCACTATCATACAGCAGACTGTCAAAACGAGCAGTGACCCAATGTCGTCTCGCTGCTTTCCCAGTGCTGCTCCAATGATGACCGTCAATAAGACCAGGGCTGCTCCTTGCCAAAATCTTTCCATCAGAAATCGAACAGATTTTTTACAAGATCGAACAGCTCGGAGATCTTTTGGGCGACCATCATCAGGACAACGACCAATCCTGCCAATGTCGTCATAGTCGCTTGTTCCTCCCTTCCGGATCTGGAGAGTACCTGGTTCAGTATGGAGACGATGATGCCGATCGCGGCGATCTTGAATATGAGATCGATATCCATAGCGTTCACAAAAATAAGATCGCCAGCGCTACACCGGCGCACAGTCCCAGTGTCTGATAGCTTCTCAATCGAATGTCCCTATCTTTCGTAAAACGTTCCAGTTGCATCTGACATGAACGTTTCACACCATCCAGACCTTTCAGTTGACCATTCAGATCGAATCGTCCAAGAGTCATGCCCAGCTGCTCTAAGAGGGCTCGTGTAGTGGGCATCAATTTGGGATCCTTCCTGATGGCCTCTGCCATACACAAACTTACGCTTGGTCCGACTTGTCCATCCAACTCAAAAGAAAGATCCGTAAGTACCCGTCCAATGATACCAGAACAGTTTTCCGCAGTCATACGACACAGCTGCGGAAGAGGTGTCAGATGCTGTTCCAATTCACAACTCATCAGTTCGACTGCCTGGATCAATTGACACGCTCCCTGCTCCTCCCTTCTATGGTTCCTTACCATCGTAGCACCTACTCCTCCACAAGCTGCGATGATCAAGATCGCTCCGATCAATTTCAAGGTCATAGGTCCATCCTTTCCAGTTTCCAGGACTTGTCCGGGCGTAATATCACGATCGAATCGAATAACCGGCTTTCGACCAAAGGCCGGTAGACCGGACGAGACGCAAGATCTTCTCTGGAAGCGGCGTGGGCCGTCGCCAGGAGCCCGACACCGCACCAACCTGCCTTGATCATCGCCTCGCAGTCTGTTTCAGCCGTGATCTCATCAACGGCGATCGTGGTCGGTCCCATGGTGCGTAGCAATATATCGATGCCATAGGATTTAGGACATCCTGTCAGGATATCTGTTCTGTTGCCAATATCGAATCCTTTGGGAAAGATCTCTCCCCGCTCGTCCACCACGGCTACGGATCCTTTAAGGGAACGATATCGGATCAGATCACGTAATAGTGTTGTTTTTCCACTTCCCGGTCTTCCGATGATCAGGATAGATCCATCCAAATGGTCTAAGGCATGAGCTATCCCGGGCAGATCCCGTGCTACTCGGATACATAAGGAACGGACCTGCCTCAGACCGGTCATGGCACATCGCTGTATCACTGCTTCTCCGCATAGACCGATCCGGTGTCCTCCCGGTGCTGTCAAATAACCCTGCGCCGATGTAGCCGCTGCCCATGGTGAATACCGCGACGCTACATTCACGATGTAGTTCAGATCTTCCTCCCGGACATCACGGCGCAACAGTTTATCGTTGCCCATTCGTACCAGCTCCGGTGGATGGCCGATCCGAAGCCGCAGCTCCTGGAGGCTGTCTTTCCCCAGCTCGTCCACGTCAGCGCGCATCCAATCTGGCAGGATCGATAGCAGCTCTTTCCATGCACATCTCATTTGCATCACTCCTAGGCTAGACTATGCGCACGAATATGAGATATGCCAAAAAGCAGCCACCAAGGATGGTAGCTGCTTTAGGTATGGATGTCACAGGTCTTTGCCGATATCCGACTCCTGGATGTCCGGGTTCAGATAGCGGTCGGACTTTTTCTTATTTTTATAGCGGATCGCTTTTTGGGGGCATCGGTGATAACACCCCAGGCAAATGACACAACGGTCTGAGAACACCAATGCGCCATCAAGGATAGAGATATTATTCATTGGGCAAAGCTTGACGCACTTACCGCATCGGACACAGTCGGTACTGACAGAAAAGTCATTAACGATCAGATGCCATGTCGGACGGTTTTTCATATAGGCCGTTCCAGAGGATTTCTTGAGATCGGGCGTACATGCAATGCCAGCTTCGATCTTGGAAGCGATCTTGTCTATGGCCTTTGGTGCGGCTTTCAAAGTGGCTCTTTCATAGAATTTAGGGACAGAGAATACGAGTGTGTAGTTTTCCGGCATTTTAACGGAATAAACGCCTCTGATATCCACTTCATGCGCCTTGCAGTGACGATAGGTGAATCCATCCGCCCCACCAAGCATCCCACCGTAGTTCAAGACGATCCATACCGGACGCTGTTTCGTCAGCCTAGGGATCAGGTCATAAACATGGACAGGAAGCCCAAAAGAATAGACAGGAGACACGATGATGATCTCATCGAACTCCTCACCAGTGCCATCGTAAGAAGGGATATGGCGGATATCTCCACCTGATCGTCCACGAAGTCGCTGGGCAATGTAGAGACTGTTCCCTGTTGCACTGAAATATAGGATACCTCTCATGACACATCCACCTATCAACGTTTATTCTTTTTGTAGATGATATTCAGACCCTTCAAAAGAAGGTCCTTCTCCAGGATGATCTTCCTTTTGCAAAGAGGCGTGATGAATTGCGCCATGCCGCCAGTGGCAACTAAGGTGGAAGGATGCCCCAGCTCCTCTTCGATGCGGTCCACGATGCCATCGATCATGGCAGCGGTCCCGTACATCATACCACTTCGCATACAATCAACAGTGTTCTTACCGATCACTTGCTTCGGTCTATCCAAACTGATGCCAGGAAGCTGTGCGGCTCGATTGGTCAGGGCATCCAAAGACAATTTCACGCCCGGGAAGATGACGCCTCCCATGTAGATATTATCAGGCTCCACCACTTCGATGGTGGTGGCGGTACCCATATCCATCAGGATCAAGGGGGCATCATACTCTGCCAGTGCCGCGACAGCGATCACGATCCGGTCGCTGCCCACCTGTGATGGTACATCCATATGGATATTCAGTCCCGTCTTCAAGCCAGGCCCCACCACCATAGGTTGCTTACCGATCACCTTGATGACACCGGTGCGGACAGAATGGAACACGGGCGGGACGACTGACGAGATGATACAGTCCGAGATATCAGACCGATGGATGTCGAAGGCCTCCAACATATTCTTGATCTCCACGCCGTACTGATCCGAGGTGCGGGTCTGGTCTGTGGCGATGCGAGCTTTGAAAACGATCCGATCGTCACGGATGCAGCCGATGACGATGTTCGTATTTCCGATATCGATGGCAAGAAGCATCTGCGTCATCTCCTTGAAAGAACGAGTTTATTGAGGACGTTGCCGATGGGACCAACGATGAGCGTTGCAGCGATCATCTCCACTACGGCATTGATGCCGACGAACGCGCAAATGAACAAGATCACGTTTTGACCGCCGATCAGGCTCTGAAGATACTCTGTGTTTCCAAAGAACAGGACTAATGCCAGCATGAACAGCACGGTATTCAAAAGCGCTGCAAAAAAGCCGGTAACGAAACTGGCAATGGTGGCGTTTATAAGGCGTTTGGTCCCCTTATAGATATACCCTGCCAAAAGCCCTGCCAATACTCTGGGGATGAACCGTTGCAGGAATGCCAGGATGGGACTGATCTCGAACAATATCACTCCCATCGGACTGGTCCCTCCTACTCCGATGCACTGCAGGAAACTGGTGATGCCGAATACGGCTCCCAAGAATGCACCCCCCATTGGACCCAGAACGATCGCACCGATCCCCACCGGGATCATATTCAGGGATATAGCCAGCGGACCGATGGTCAGATAACCCAGTGGCGTAAAGGACAGGACCAGCAAAATGGCGCACAGCATAGCCAGTGTCACCATATCGCGGGTCGCGATGTTTTTCTTCCTCATATTCGATTTCCTCCTGCTGCCGTTCCTGCTCACAGGATACAGCGCTGATATGCGACACCGATGGTCGCGAAACGATCATATCACGGATGTGGGGAGAAATCAAGAAAAACCTCCTCTTTACACCGGTGGGAATCAAGGCTATAATAGGGGCAAACGATCCAGGAGGTAAGACAATGCTGAAAGGAAAAACGATCCTTCTCGGAGTCACTGGTGGCATCGCCGCATACAAGGCGGCAGCATTGGCATCGGCTCTCGTCAAGCTCCACGCCGCTGTAGAGGTGGTCATGACGGCCAATGCCACGAGATTCATCACACCGTTGACCTTCGAACAGCTCACAGGACGGCGTACGATGGTGGATACGTTCGATCGGAATTTCTCCCATCAGGTAGAGCATATCTCACTGGCCACACGGACCGATCTGGTTTTGATCGCTCCGGCTACCGCCAATGTTTGTGCGAAGCTGGCCCATGGTCTGGCAGACGATATGTTGACCACCACTGTATTGGCTTGTAAGTGTCCCAAGCTGATCGCCCCGGCCATGAATACAAATATGTATGAGAACCCTGTGACCCAGGACAATCTCGAGATCCTTCGTAACTACGGATGGGAAGTGATCGAACCCACCAGCGGCCGTTTGGCTTGTGGAGCGGTGGGAAAAGGAAAGATGCCGGAGCCGGAGCAGCTGATCCAGCATATCCTCCATCATATCGCTTTCCCCCATGATCTGGCAGGAAAAAAGATCCTGGTCACCGCCGGTCCGACCCAGGAAGCACTGGATCCGGTCCGCTATCTGACCAACCATTCCACTGGGAAGATGGGCTATGCCATCGCAAAGATGGCGATGCTGCGTGGGGCAGATGTGACTCTGATCAGCGGTCCTACTTCCATCGCTCCTCCCCTGTTCGTGGATGTTGTGCCGGTGGTCTGTGCCAGGGAGATGTATGAACAGGTCGTCCGGCACGCTATCGACTCGGATATGATCTTCAAAGCAGCGGCTGTGGCGGATTATACACCTGCTGGATACTCTGATGAGAAAATGAAAAAATCCGATGGTGAGCTTTCGATCCCGCTGGAACGTACACAGGATATACTCAAATATCTTGGAGACCATCGCCAAAGCGGACAAGTGATCTGCGGCTTCTCGATGGAGACCCAGGACATGGTTCGCAATAGTCAGACGAAGCTTGAGAAAAAGGGTGTGGACATGATCTGCGCCAACAACTTGAAGCAGGATGGCGCTGGGTTCGGCGTGGATACCAACATCATCACGTTGATCACCAAAGAATCCGTTGACCAGTTGCCCTTGCTGTCGAAGGAGGATGTGGCAAACGCGATCCTAGACCGGGCCATTTCGCTTCTTGGATGATAAAAAAATCGCCTCATCATTGAGTGAGGCGATCTTTTTTATGTTCATCTGGTGGATCGGTCGTCGAAGTCTTCAAGGTCCAGATCTTCAAAGGGCAGATCTTCCGCTGTTTCAGAAGCGGTATCACCATTTTTCCGGGCTTCCCACTGTTCCTTGGTGATCAGGATGGCACGAGGCTTGCTTCCCTGGAAGGGGCCGACGATCCCCTTCTCTTCCATCTCATCCACGATCCTGGCAGCACGGGCATAGCCCAGCTTCAATCTGCGCTGGAGCATGGAAACGGAGGCCTGTCCTGTTTCCAGGATCACGTCCACCGCAGCGGGGAGCATCTCGTCCCCATCCAGTTCCTCTGCGTTGGGCTCGGGATCGGCGGCAGAAGAACGATTGCCAGTCTGTACGGCTTTTCGCTCGATCTCTTCCATGACAGTCTGATCGTAGGATGTGATGTAGTTCTCTTTCACGTAGCTGGCTACCGCTTCCACCTCGGGATCGCTGACGAAACAACCCTGGACACGCAGGGGTTTCCCGCTTCCGATCGGGGCGAATAGCATATCTCCCCTGCCCACCAGCTTTTCAGCACCCTGGGTATCCAGGATGATGCGGGATTCCATGGCGGATGCCACAGAGAAAGCGATACGAGAAGGGATATTGGCCTTCATCAAACCGGTGATGACATCAGCAGAAGGACGCTGGGTGGCGATGATCAGGTGGATACCAGCCGCACGGCCCATCTGTGCGATGCGGCAAATGGATTCCTCCACTTCCTTGGCCGCCACTAGCATCAGATCAGCCAGCTCGTCGATGATGACTACCACCTGGGGAAGCTTAGTCCCCTCTTCCTCGGATTCCACGATGGAATTATAAGATTCCAGATCTCGGACACCGGCATCGGACATGGCCTTATAGCGACGCATCATCTCAGTCACCGCCCATTGGAGGCTGCCGGCTGCCTTCTTGGGGTCTGTTACTACAGGGATCAGCAGATGGGGGATCCCATTGTAGATACCAAGCTCCACCATTTTAGGATCGACCATGATCAGCTTCACATCATCGGGACTTGCTTTGTACAGAAGACTGATGATGATCGAGTTCATGCAAACAGACTTACCGGAACCGGTGGTACCGGCGATCAACATATGAGGAAGTTTTGCGATGTTGCCGACGATGCAGCTTCCGCCGATGTCCTTACCCACAGCGAAGCTAGATTTGGACTTAGCTTTATTGAATTCGGGGGAATCGATAACTTCTCGGAGGGAGACCATCGTCACCGCACGGTTCGGGACCTCGATGCCGACAACAGAGATCTTTCCGGGGACGGCAGCGATACGGACGCCGGAAGCGCCCAGGCTCAATGCGATGTCATCAGCAACAGTGGTCAGTTTGTTCAGTCGTACGCCCTTTTCCAACTCCACCTCGTAACGGGTGACACTGGGGCCTCGGGTCACATTGATGATATGGGCCTCGATCTTGAAGCTGGCCAGCGTCTCGTTGAGACGCCGTGTATTCTCACGCATTTCGGCTGTCCCATCCGAAGCTCCCTTGCCCGACGGCTTCAACAGGTCGATGGGCGGGAAGCAGTAGATAGGCTTTTCAGACGCGGAATTCTGGGCGATCTCCGCTGCCACCTGCGCTGCAGAAAATGCGGCTTCCTTTGCTGTGACCTTGACCGGAGCCGTTTCCTTGATCTGCTCGGGGGTCGGAATCGGCCCTTCCGGCTCCGCCTGCTCCTCCTCTTCCAGCTCCAGAAGGGGCATCCCAGTGACGTTTTCGGGGATCACCTCAACTTCCAGAGGCTGCTGGACTGTCTTCTTCTCACGGCGGGGCTTCTTGGGCTCCACGATCGGAGAGGCGCTGAAGACCGTGTCATCATGATCCACCACCGGAGATTCTGCGGCAGAAACAGGGCCGTCGATCTCATCGATCTGAGCGATCATATCCTTAGTCTTGGGACTGAGCGGTTTTTCCCGAACCTCACCATCCAAAGGCATATCGATATTGATACGCTCCGTTTTGGTACGGCGACGGTTCTCGATCATCTCGATGCGCTTCGTTGCGATGCGGTTGACCACGATCGAAGCAGGTTCCGGCCTTTCATCCAAAGCCTCGTCGCTCTCCCATTCTGCCCTTGGGCGATTCTCAAAGGCACGGATCAAGCTGGGGATGGTGATCTGCATGGCTGCGAGCAAGGTCATGATCGCACCCACGATGAAGATCACGTAGGAGAGGAAGGGGTAGCAAAGCCACTTAACCAGCATTGCAACGAGACTGCAAATGATACCGCCGGTCTCCCCCGTGACGCCACCGTTATAAAGCGCGCCGATGGTCTGGAACAGACCTCCATTTGTTTGGGCGAAGAGTTTGTCATAATCGACGCCGACGCTGTAAATGCATCCGATGCAAAGGACGAAGCTCAGAAGGCAAACGGTACGCATCTTGATCGGGCGTCCACCACTGAAGGCATGGATCGAGAATAAGTACAATAAAGCCGGGATCAGTACATAGAACGCGGCTTGTCCGATGAAGCCCAAAACGAAGCCATAGATCAAGCGGATCAATGCGCCGCCAGGGTTGAACAGCATGACAAGGAATAAAATGAACAGGACGATACAGACGCAGGAGCTGATCAGTCGTACAGGGATCGGCGTAGGATCGCTCAGACCCTTCTTGTCAGAAGACTTCGCCGGAAGCTTCTTATTTCCGGAAGAAGTACGGCTGCCAGCAGATGCAGCTTTTTGCGCCCGAGAGGTTCGATCTGTTTGAGCCATATGGACCTCCAATCAAATCATAAGGTATAGGATGAAAGTAAACAGCGCCATCCCCCAGCTGTAGTAACAAAACGAGACGAAGTTGGTCTTCGCCGCAAGGAAACGAAGTGTTAAGCAGCAAAGATAAGCACCAAAGAAAGAGACCGCAGCCATCAGCAGATAAAGGACGATGTCCAGGAACGAGAGCGCGATCTGAGCCAGGAACACTGAATAAATATCCAGTACCGATATCACTAAAAGGACAGGGATCGACAGGATGAATGCCACATCCAGCATATACTCCCTGTCGACGCCTCTAAGCGATCCTACGCTGATCATCCCCGCGATCCGGGAGCATCCTGGGATCGCTCCAAGAGAACCGCCCAGACCGATGAGGACGCTATCCAGCCTGCTCATGCTGCGACCATCCTTGTTCCCCTGTGCCGCAAGGCTGGGGAGGAACAGCAGCGTGCCGTTGACCACTAGGGTCAGGATCAGCAGAGGGAGCGAATCGATCCATCTGTTTGCGATGGGATACAGGAATAAGCTCAGCAGCAGAGGGGATACAGCCGTTTTCAATACACGTGCATCGAAAGAGACTGTTCGCTCCCCTTGACGTTTTCTGCGGCGAGAAAGCTTCTCGTGACGGCTGTCCGTCCTCAGTCGCTTGATACGAGACCTGCAGGATACGAAGATCGCCAAAACCGTCCCCAGATGGATGGCCAGAAAGACCATACCATCTGTCATAGGGATGCCGGTCATCGATGACATCAACATTTGGTGGGGGCTGGATGATACAGGAAGGAGTTCTGTAAAGCCGGATAGCAATACATAAAAGAACTTGTATAGGATATTATCTTGTATGACTGTCCCCTCCCCTCTTCGATATTCTGTTACATGATATCATATTTCCGGCAGGATTTCCACCCCATATTCAAAATATTATCTGCTGGGCTTGTTTTTGCGCTCCTTCTCTTTATCTATCATCTTGTGCAAAGCCGACAGCGCATCGCTCAAGCCGCCCAATTTGTCGATCAAACCTGACGAGACGGCTTCCTTTCCATACAGGATCGTACCTACGTCCGTAGCCATCTCCCCTGTCGCCATCATATAATGCTCGAAATCCTCGCGGGAGATCTTAGAGTTCGTTGTGACGAAATCCGCTATCTGCTCCTGGATCCTTTGAAAATAGCGGAATGTCTGTGGCGCACCGACCACGATGCCCGTCATTCGCACCGGATGCACCGTCATGCTCGCAGTGGGCGTGATGAAGCTTTTTTTCGTACAGACGGCCAGCGGGATACCGATGGAATGTCCGCCGCCCAGGACCAGAGATACCGTGGGTTTCTTCATCCCCGCGATCATCTCCGCGATCGCCAGACCTGCTTCGATATCTCCGCCAACGGTATTGAGCAGGAGCAGCAAGCCATCGATGTCTTCGCTTTCCTCGATCCCAGCTAAAAGCGGAAGGACGTGTTCGTATTTGGTGGTCTTCACGTTCTCCGGTGCCACCTGGTGACCCTCTACCTGGCCGATGATCGTCAGTGTGTAAATGTTCCCCTGGGTGCTTTTGGTGATGTCGGATCCCAGCTCGATCACCTGTTCCCGCTCTTCCTTTTTCATTTCTGCGTCTCGTTTTTCGTCCATGAAGATCCCTCCGATCGTGATTTCTAATAGGTTTTCCCATATCCGCCCAAGTAATTCATACTTGAATCCAGATGACAGATGATGTATAATGGAAAAGGTGATCATATGGCTGAGAAGACCAATGCGGTAAGGTTGGTCCAACGATCGAATATCCCCTGTCGGGAAGCGTTCTACGATTTCGACGAGAACGACCTGAATGGCAACCATGCCGCCCGAGCGATCGGGATGGCGCCTGAGCAGGTATTCAAGACCCTGGTAGCTCGAGGCGATCGGACCGGTATCAATGTGTTTTGCATCCCCGTATGCTGCGAGCTGGATCTGAAGAAAGCGGCCAAGGCCTCCGGCGATAAGAAGGTCGAACTGGTGGCTGTCAAGGAGCTGCTGGGCTTGACTGGCTATATCCGTGGTGGCTGTAGTCCTGTTGGGATGAAAAAAAGATACCCCACGTTCATGGACGAGACCTGCATCCTTTGGGATGAGATCGCGGTCTCTGCCGGGGCACGTGGTCACCAAATGATACTGTCCCCAGAGGCGCTCGCAAGCCTCGTGGACGCTGCACTCGTGGATATCATCCAATAGAAAGGAATATGACATATGCAGTACACTTATAAGACCAAGGGAGTCTGCTCCCAGATGATCAGCTTCGATATCGAGGACGGCAAGGTCCGCAATGTCCAGTACTTTGGCGGCTGTAACGGCAACCTGAAGGGCATCGGCGCCCTGGTGGAGGGCATGGACATCGATGATGTGATCGCCCGTGTCGAAGGCATCAAGTGCGGCATGAAATCCACTTCCTGCCCCGACCAGCTGGCCCAGGCTTTGAAAGAAGCGAAGGGCACATAAACCACATACGAAACACGCTATACTCTCATAAATTATGGCAAAGCAACGTTACCTTATCCAGCGATTAGGTAACGTTGCTTTTTTTATTCAAAATATTAACGGTCTATTGGTGATAGCTCGCTGTAAACATCCTTTTCAAATTGTACAAACGTCCTATCCGAAATCGTATGTTTAATTGACTGTAAATACCTGTCAATTTTTTCTGCAAAGCAGTGTTCCTGCATCAATTGATTATACTCATCAATAAACGTCTTGTACTTCTCGCTCGCATATGCAATAAATAACTGCTGATATTCTTCCGGCCACACACCCTTGGTTTCGTGTCCCGTAAATGGATCGATCAACTTTGGTGTATAGCAAATATTCCAAGGAGCTTCGAACATAAACACATTCTTTGTATGCCCCCATATATGAGAGACTTGATAGTTATATACATCTGCATTACGCCGAAGTCCCGTAAGCTGCTGTATGTGTCTATGGGGTATAGCATTGTTTGTAGGGTCTTTTTCAATATGAGAATTATTTAATAGCGCCATATAGAGGTCTTTATACAATTGCGTACCATGAGCATCTCGACCATATCCACGAATGTAGACTCTCTGGTTGGTAAATACTCTGCTTTTTAAATCATTCCACGCAGTTGCCACAGCAGAGACCGGAGGAAAAATCGTTGCAGTAATTCCCCACTGATATAGTGCCTCTTTATCGATCTCAAAACTACTCAAAAACTCCTGATAAGAATCTTTGACAGTACTTGGTTCATTATGCATATAAATCTCCTCACTTACAGATATAGTGCAGCGCAATTATTTAAAACAAGTACTTGAGATTTTCAGCGACCACTACGCAAAAGACATATCGGCCACCCCCTTTTCGGGGCCAGCCGATGTGTCTGTTTACCGCATTTTGAAAAGCGCCCGTCGTGTATTCAGGAAAGGAGATCGTCCATGGGGCGGTATTTCATGATCTTATCCCACATCTTCCGTAGGAAGGATGGGGTATTGGCAGGAGAGACTACGTCCTCCGGGGCGACCTCCAACACCCACGGCAGCGTCAGCATCCCGACAGTCAGGATAAAGAACGGGGATAGACAGCCAGTGTTTACCATAGCGTCCTCCGCGTTCTCTGGCAGGATCGAGATACCGTTGACTCGGATGGGTGCTGAGCCAAACTGGAGGATATGTCCAGAAACAGCATACGCTCCGAGATAACGCGTATGGTCGAAGGTCATAAGCTCGTCCGGCCCTTCGATATCCACGGCAAAGCGTGCTAAAAAGGGGCGAATATCTGGATAGGCTCGGTCTATGGTTGCATAGAAATTCAGACAATAGTCGCAGGTACAGTGGTCAGAGACTTCTTCGGCCGAATAAGCCATAGTCGCCTTCAGATCGATGTCGAACCTCCAATCATCGACCTGAAGGATCATAGCCCTTTCTCCTTCACGGTATCCACGATCAGCCGTACCAGCGCGTCTTTACCGTTCCCCTTCTCTGCAGAGAAGGAGATGATCGGACAGCCCTCGGGCAGCTCCAGATCCTGACGGATGGTCTCAAGAGTGGACTGGACCTGGCTCTTTTTCACCTTGTCCAGCTTGTTGGCCACCACCACGAAGGGACAGCCGCTGTCGATGAACCAACGAGCCATGGTGATATCGTTATTGGTGGGGGCATGACGGTGATCTACGATCATCACGCCAAGATCGATGCGATCCGCGGCGAAATAATCCTCCATCAGCTTGCCCCAACGCTCCTTCTCCTTTTGGGAGACCTGGGCATAGCCATAACCGGGAAGATCGACGAAGTAGCACTTCTTGTCGATGGTGAAGTAATTGACATGGATGGTCTTACCGGGCTTCTCCCCTACGCGGGCGAAATTCTTACGGTTCAATATCCGGTTGATCACGGAGGATTTACCAACATTGGACTTGCCTGCGAAGGCGATCTCTGGAAGACGCTCCTTTGGGAGATCCTTCGGCGATGCTGCTGAGATCAGGAATTCGACATTATGGAAATTCATTTCGTTCACCTCACTGGTGGATGCTGTTGACCCGGGGGATCGGCTTCAAGTCGTTGGGAAGATCGTTCATGATGGTTGGGATGATCGCCGCTTCCTTCACCAGAGCAGCCTCCAGGACAGTATCCACGGTGGATGCGGTGATGAAGGTCAGGGCTTCACGGACGGTCTGGTCGATCTCCTCCAAGTCGCGCCGATTGTCCTCGGGGATGATGACTGTGGTGATGCCATGTCTGCGTGCGGCCATGGTCTTCTCTTTCAGACCGCCGATAGGAAGGACACGACCACGGATCGAGACTTCGCCGGTCATGGCGATATCCCGACGTACAGGCGTATCAGTCAAGGCAGATACCATGGCCGTTGTGACAGTCACGCCGGCGGACGGGCCATCCTTCGGGACAGCACCTGCGGGAAAATGGACATGGATATCCTTGGTCTTATAGAAATCTCCCGGCAAACCCAGCTTCTGGGCGTTGGCCCGGATATAGCTCATGGCTGCATGGGCAGATTCCTTCATCACATCACCAAGATTGCCTGTCAGCTCCAGTTTGCCGGTGCCATCCATCACGTTGACCTCGACTTCCAGCGTCTCACCGCCTACAGCGGTCCAGGCCAGACCTGTGACCAGCCCGATAGGATCTGCTGCCGGGAGCGTATCGGGAAGGAACTTGCGTACCCCCAGGAACTGGGACACATCTCGAGCGTTGACGATGATCTTTTTCTGATCTTCACTTTCCAGAAGCTTACGGTCCACCTTTCGGCAGATATCCGCGAAGCAACGCTCCAGAGAGCGGACGCCGGACTCCCGGGTATAGCAGCAGATGATCTCACGGATCGCATCATCGCTGATACGTAATTGCGACTTTTTCAGGCCATGCTTGCAGATCTGCTTGGGGATAAGATGGTTTTTAGCGATCATCAGCTTTTCTTCGTCTGTATACGACCCCAGTTCGATGATCTCCATCCGGTCCAGCAGCGGACGGGGCACAGTATCCAGCGTATTGGCAGTGGTGATGAACATGACATCAGAAAGATCATAGGGGATCTCTATGTAATGATCACGATAGGTCTTGTTCTGCTCTGCGTCCAGCACTTCAAGCATAGCTGCGCTGGGGTCGCCACGATGGTCGGAACCCATCTTATCGATCTCGTCCAGCAGGAGGAGTGGATTGCTGCTGCCAGCCTGGGTCATAGCTGCCATGATCCGTCCGGGCATGGCACCAACATAGGTCTTGCGGTGTCCACGGATATCCGCTTCATCACGCACACCGCCCAAAGAAATCCGTGCCATCTTTCTATTCAACGCACGGGCGATGGAATAAGCGATCGATGTTTTGCCAACGCCGGGAGGGCCCACGAGACAAATGATCTGCGGCGGCATATCCGGTGCCATCTGCCGAACGGCGATGGTCTCCAGGATGCGCTCCTTGACCTTCTCCAGACTATAATGGTCCTTTTCCAGTACTTTGGATGCGGTTTCCACACTGATCCGCTCCTTGGTCTTCTTGTTCCAGGGAAGGTCCAGGATAGTGTCCAGGTAATTGCGCAGCACGGCAGCCTCAGATGAACCGAAGGGCTGTTTTTTCAAACGCTCCAGATCCTTACGAAGCTTGTTTTCAGACTCTTCATCCAAATGTAGGGACAGGATCTTCCGCTCATACTCAGCGAATTCTCCGTATTCATCCTCTTCTCCCAGCTCTTCACGGATCACTTTCATCTGCTCCCGCAGATAGTATTCCCGCTGGTTCTTATCCATCTTGGCGTGGGTCTTCTCTTGGATATCAGAGCCCAGCTTCAGCATCTCCAGCTCCCGGCCAAGAAGACGCATCGCAGACTCCAGACGCTTGATAGGATCCAGTTTACACAGGAGCTTAGCTTTATCCTGGAACTCGATACCAGAATTCTGGGCGATGGAGTCTGCCAAATATCCCGGTGTGGAGGATGCAAGCATTTTCAGCATCACAGTCTGGGCAGGAAACTCTGCGTATTCCAAATACATCCCATACAAAGCAGTAGCTTCCCTGCACAGAGCATGGTTCCTGGGACTATCGATCGTCTCGGACTCGGGAACAGACTGCACGTCAGCTTCCAGGTAAGGATCGACCTGATGCAGCTGCGTGATACGGCCCCTGCAAATGCCCTTCACCAGCACCCGAACCGTCTCGCTCTGGGGTCTGAGGATCTGTTTGACTTTTGCAACGGTGCCGATGGGATACAACCCTTCCAGATCGGGATCATCTGTGAGGATATCCTTCTGGGGGACCAAAAAGATATATTGCGTCTCTTTCATAGCCTGCTCCAAGGCTTTGGCAGATTTTGGGCGGCCAACATCGAAATGGACGCTTTGATCCGGGAACACCGCCAGACCGCGAAGTGCGATCACCGGTAGTTTGCCGGAATAGATATGTTCGCTCATGGAAACACCTTCCTTCGTATAGAGCAAAAAAGGGGGTAGAAAACTACCCCCCTTTTGGGAAAACTTATTTCTTGGATCCTTTCTTGATCCGGGGGGAGTCAGGGGTACGCTCGATGATGGGCTCTCCTCCGTTGATGCATTCCGGTGTGATGATCACCTTGCGGATGGTCAGATCGGAAGGGATCTGGAACATGATCTTGGTCATAGCCTTCTCCATCACGGCACGCAGACCTCTGGCACCGATCTGGCGCTCGATGGCCTTCTGCGCGACTGCCTCCAGAGCCTCCGGCTGGATCTCAAGCTCCACCCTATCCATCTCCAGCAGCTTTTCATACTGTTTGGTCAAGGCGTTCTTGGGCTCTACCAGGATGCGGATCAGATCGTCTTTGTTCAGGCTCTCCAGACAGGTGATCACCGGGAGACGGCCCACCAGTTCCGGGATGATGCCGAATTTAAGCAGATCGTGGGGCTGGACTTGCGCCAGGATCTTACCTACGTCCCGCTGCTTCTTGCTCTCCACAGGGGCATCGAAGCCAATGGCAGAACGGTCTGTCCGGGTCTCGATAATCTTATCCAGCCCATCGAACGCACCGCCGCAGATGAAGAGGATGCGGGAGGTATCGATCGGGATCGTCTCCTGCTGAGGATGCTTCCGGCCACCCTGAGGCGGTACATTGGAGACGGTCCCCTCCAGGATCTTCAGCAGTGCCTGCTGGACGCCCTCGCCGGAAACGTCACGGGTGATAGAGGTATTCTCGCTTTTTCGGGCGATCTTATCCATCTCATCGATATAGATGATGCCCCGCTCCGCCAGAGCGACATCGAAATCAGCAGCCTGCAGCAGACGGACCAGGATATTCTCCACATCGTCGCCAACATAACCGGCCTCCGTCAACGTCGTCGCATCTGCGATGGCGAAGGGAACGTTCAGGATCTTAGCAAGGGTCTGGGCAAACAACGTCTTACCGGAACCGGTAGGGCCGATCAGAAGGATGTTGCTTTTTTGAAGCTCCACATCTGAATCGTCTGCCACATAGATCCTCTTGTAGTGATTGTACACAGCGACAGCCAGTGCGACCTTCGCCTCATCCTGTCCAACGATATAGTTGTCCATGAAGGCTTTGATCTCCATGGGGGTGGGAAGCTCATTCAACCCCATGGGCTCAGGAGGCTGGATACGGCCCTGCTCCTCCAGCAATTCGCTGCACGCAAAAACACATTCGCCGCAGATATATACGCCGGGGCCGGCGATCATCTGGACCTGCCCCTCCCGCTTACCGCAGAAGGAGCAGCGGATCGGTTGTTGCTCTTCGTGATTTGCCATGAAACAGGTACCTACCTTTCAGGATCAATGACGATCGAGCACGCGGTCGATCAGACCAAAGGACAAAGCCTCTTCGGCGGTCATGAAATTATCACGCTCGCAGGCAGAAGTGACTTCCTCCACGCTCTTGCCGGTATTGTCGGCAAGGATGCGGTTCATGCGCTCCTTGATGGTCTGCAAACGCTTCATGTGGATAGCCATATCCGTGATCTGGCCCTGGGTCCCAGCGCTGGGCTGATGGATCATGATCTCGGAATTGGGCAAGGCCATCCGCTTGCCCTTAGTGCCGGCGGACAGCAGGAACGCACCCATAGAAGCGGCAAGGCCGACGCAAATGGTAGCCACATCACACTTGATGTACTGCATCGTGTCGTAAATGGCCATACCTGCGGTAACGCTGCCACCTGGGCTGTTGATATAGAATTGGATATCCTTGTCCGGATCCTGGGCCTCCAGATACAGCAGCTGCGCTACGATCAAAGAGGCAGTCGTGTCGTTGACTTCTTCGGACAGGAAAATGATGCGGTCGTTCAGCAGTCGGGAAAAGATGTCATAGCTGCGCTCTCCCCGATTGGTCTGCTCGACGACATAAGGGACCAATGCCATGGTGATGTCTCCTTTCAAAGGGTTTGAAACATTCTAACCATTAAAGAGGAAGGTTATTCCTCAATATCACTCCGCCTTGGGAGCGACAGCGACAGCGCTGTCCACGATGACCTTGACGGCCTTGCGGGTCTTCAGGCTGGTGGTGATCTCCTCAGCGGGGACCATGTCCTTGACCTTCTCCAGCTCCAGCTGGTACTGAGCAGCCAGGGACTCCAGCTCGGCGTTGATCTCATCCTCGGAAACGGTGATGTTCTCCACCTCGCCGATCTTCTCCAGAGTCACGTTGATCTTAGCCTGCTTCTCAGCAGCAGGACGGAAAGCGTTACGCATGGTGGACACATCGCCGCCCATCATCTTTGCGTACTGCTCCATGGAGTAGCCGCTCATCTGCAGCTGGTAACCGAAGCGCTCCATCTGGGTGTCCAGCTCAGCCTCGATCAGCGCGTTGGGCATATCGACAGTGGTGTTCTCAGCAGCCTTCTCGACGCAGGCGTTCTCAAAAGCGGAGTCGATCTGCTTCTGAGCCTTCTCCAGCGCCTTGGTGCGGATGTCAGCCTTCAGCTCTTCCAGAGTATCGAACTCGGAGACGTCCTTGGCAAACTCGTCGTCCAGAGCGGGAACGACGGTCTCGGTGATCTTGTTGACCTTGACATGGAACACGACGGGCTTACCAGCCAGCTCAGCATGGTAATCCTCGGGGAAAGTGATATCGATATCCTTCTCCTCACCCACGTTCATGCCAACGATCTGCTCCTCAAAACCGGGGACGAAGGAGCCGGAGCCCAGCTTCAGATCGAAGTTGTCGCCCTTACCACCATCGAAGGGGATGCCATTGTCGAAGCCTTCGAAGTCGATGTTAGCAGTGTCGCCCATCTGAGCAGCACGCTCCACAGTCTCAGTGGAAGCCACGTTCTGAGCCATGCTGTCCAGCTCGGCCTGGACCTGCTCGTCGGTGACGGTAGCCTCAGCCTTCTCGACTTCCAGGCCCTTATACTCACCCAGAGTGACCTCGGGATACACATCAGTAGTGATGGTGATGGTGACGATGCCCTCATCGCTGATATCCATATCGGTCAGGCTGGGCCGGCCAACAGCCTTCACGTCCTGCTTCACAACGGCTGCCTCGTAGACCTCGGGGAAGATCTCCTCCAGACCGTCTTCGTAGAAGACGTGGGCGCCGTACATAGCCTCGATCATCTTCCGGGGGGCCTTACCCTTACGGAAGCCCGGGATCTGGATCTGCTTGCGGGCCTTCATGTAAGCCTTGTTCACGCCGGACTCCATCAGCTCCTTGTCGATCTCCACGACGATGGTAGCCTGATTGCCGTTCTTTTCGATGTTCTTAACATTCATTACGATTTTCCTCCTAAGATCAGTCCGCGAATGCGGATCTTATGTATTGGTTCACAGCTGATATATTCTAGCAGAGAAAGCGGGAATTGTCCACACTTTTTTAGCAAATTATTTATTAAATTACCTTGAAGGGCTTAAAATCCAGGAAATCCGCGGAAACAAGCCGGAATTCGATGCTGTCCCACAGCCCTTCCATAGCCAATTTATGGCTGGGACCGTGGAGATGGCCATAAAAGCAGCGTCTCACCTCATAGCGAGAGAGCAGTTCCAGGATCTCGTCGCACTGATAGCCCTTGTAGCGCGGCGGATAATGCAGGAAGACCATTTTCGGAAGATCGCCAGCAGACTTCAAGGAAGCCTCCAGTCGCAGCAGCTCCCGTTTGAACACCTTCTCATCATGCTGTCCGCTCCGCTCTTCTTCGAAGAACCAGCCTCTGGTCCCGCAGATCGCCCATCCTTCATAAACATAGTGGTTGTTATTCAGGATGTACTGGTCAGCAAACCCTTTTTCCTGGCAGAATTTATAGAACTTGGACGCAGTGCTCCACCAGTAATCATGGTTACCTTTCAGGATGATCTTTTTTCCGGGGATCGCATCGATCCAGGCGAAATCCGGTGCTGCTCCTTCAAGATCCAGCGCCCAGGTAAGATCGCCCAAAAGGACCGTGGTATCCTCGGGACGGATCACCGACAGCCCTTCAGCCAGCTTATCCATATAGCCGACCCAATTACCCCCGAACACATCCATGGGCTTTTCCACGCCCAGACTCAGGTGGAGATCTCCGATCGCGTATAAGGCCATCTTACCCCTCCATGACCCGCTTTTTAAGTTCCTGGACACTGATTCGCATCGTATGTGCCACGGCTTCTGCTTGGACAAGCGGGCATTTTTCCGCGATGAGCAGTGTCGTAGTAGACTTTCCGGTGCGGGAACGATAATCCGAAAGCGCGCCGTAAGCCAGCGATGCGTACATATCCAGTACATACTGATTGGTACGATAGACACTAGGGATGATGGTATCCACCCGGACCTGACTGACCACAGCGGCGAACATCCCCTCCCGCATAGCAGAATGAGCCTCTCCATCAGGCACATAGGTGGCCCCTTCTGAGCAGCACCAGCAAAGATCCATGGTCTGCTCAAGTCCACAGGCGCCACAGATCAGTCTTTCCAGCCCGGCTGGGACTGCATGGTCCCCTTCCGGCGTGGATGTAGGGATCACAGCAGCTGCGGTGTCCAATTCACCCCGGTGCAAAAGCTCCCAAGGAGCGCCGTTCTCATTACAGCCACAGATGATGGTGTCGATCGGAAGCCCCATCTGTCGAGCATACCAGGCAGCCATAGGAGCGGCGAAGTTCCCGGCGCTGACAGCCACATTGATAGGCTTTTCGTATGTGATCTGTCCCGTGCGCAAAAGCTCACCAAAGATCCCAAACAAGACAGCGATGCGGATCGCGATCTGCATCCAATCCGAAGGATCCCCGATGATATCCCCATCAGGATGGATCTTTTCAGCCAGAGAGCGGACAACGCGATCGAAGGACTGATCCATGTTATGCCACACTTCCGCCACCACGACCCGATAATTGATCGGCTTGAATTCCAGAAGGAACCGACCGATGGCCATATCCACATCCCAACTAGTGAGCTTCGAAGAAAAGAACAGGTTCAGGATGTCCGCGATGTTTTGTCCCATGGATTTGTCAGCCAGTTGCAGGATCTGGGCCTTTTCAAAGCTGGGCATCCGAAACGGGATGAATAGTCCCCCGTCCGGTCCCCTATCCTGGTTCATCGTGATGGACGCAGTAAAGACATCATGCTTGCCTCGGGTGGTCACATACAGCATTTCTCCATCACTCCCATCGCATTGTTCCAGAAGATGTCCTCTACTTGTGTTTCAGTCAGGCCCCGCTGCAGCAGACGTTCCGCCAGAGCTGGATAGCTCTGGATCCCATGGAATCCACCAGTCAAGGTATCGCAGCCGTCCAGATCCGCGCCAAGGGCGATGTGGCGACATTCGGGATCGATCTGGAGCCAATGGAGGATATGGTCGCAGACCGTATCCAGGGTAGGCGCTTCTCCAACGAAGGGAGCGCATTGATTGGCCCCAGCAACGCCACCGGTGCGGCAGATCGCGCGGAACATATCGTCCGTCAGGTTCCGACTGACGTCGCAGACACTGCGACTGTTGGAATGGGTGGCAACGATCGGCGCCTGGGTGATATCCATGACATCCCAGAACGCTTCATCGCTGAGATGGCTCACATCGATCAACATCCCTACGCGCTGTGCTTCCTCCACGAACGCTTTCCCCTGATCCGTCAGACCGCCCCCGGTCTTGTGTGATCCGGCCAGCGGGTTCTGCTCGTTCCAGGTCAGGGTGGTCATTCGAAATCCTATCAGCGCAAGATCCTGCAAAAGCTCCGGATCATATCCAAAACCGGCAGGACCTTCGATCGTCAAGATCGCGGACATCTTCCCCTTCTGTCGATTCGCTTCGATATCCCCAGGGCCATAAGCGATGGAGATCATACGCTTGTTCTTGTCGATCTCCCGCTGGATGGTAGCCAACTCCCGTTCGAAGATGGTCAGAGGCTTGATATGATACCACTCCTCCATGAAAGGCGTGGTGAAGCAAGCAAAACATTGGGCATACCCCGGAAGGGCCTTGGCCCGCTCCAGGTCGATATGCAGATCGTTCTTACGAAGCGCGCCGGCGCTGTTGTGATCGCTACCCAGCAGCGCATAGGCGGTATCGCAGTGCAGGTCGAAAACAGGAAAGTTCATTGGAACGCATCCTCCATATGATGGATCTGTGGCTTTTTCGTCATGGTGCCCTCGGGGGCATAGATCTCGATCACATCGAAACGGGGCTGGAGCGAAGTGGGATGGTCTGCCAAATACACAGAAGCAGTGGTGCGGATACGCTGCTGCTTCCTGTGGTCGACATACTCCATCGCCTGGGCGAAGGAGTCAGATCGACGTAGCTTCACTTCCACGAAGACCAAGTATTCTTTATCCCGAACGATCAGATCGATCTCTCCAAAGCGACAGCGGAATCCGGCCGCTTCAAGGATGTAATGTTTTTTACGAAGATATTCCGATGCCAGAGCTTCTCCCCAGGCACCGACGATATTATTTCTCCCCATAGAATTTCTTGAGGAAGGTCATGCGGTGGATCGGACAGGGACCATAGGTGCGGAGCGCTTCATAATGCGCTTTGGTCCCGTAGCCCTTATGGATATCGAACTGGTACTGGGGAAACGCTTTTGCCGCCTCCAGCATCAGATCGTCTCGAGTGACTTTCGCTAACACAGAAGCTGCGGCGATACTGGCACTGAGACTGTCCCCTTTCACCACAGTTTCTACCGGAAGGCCGAAGTCCTTCGCTCTGTTCCCATCGATCAGAGCCATCTCTGGCTTCACGTCCAGCCGCTCCAACGCTCGCTCCATGGCAAGGTAGGTCGCCTGTAGGATATTGATCTGGTCGATCTCCTCGTGACTGGCAAGACCGATGCCGTAGGCGATGGCCTTCTCCTTGATGATCGGGAATAGTTCTCGACGCCGTTTATCCGTCAGTTTCTTGCTGTCGTTCAGTCCAGGGATATCCGCATAGGGCGGTAAAATGACAGCAGCGGCGCAAACAGGGCCAGCTAAAGGTCCGCGTCCGGCCTCGTCCACACCGCAGATCAGGCGGATCCCCTTATCGAAATGGAGCGATTCGATACTCCACATATCTACCATACTCATTTCCCATCCTCCGGCAGCTCTAACGTGAAGCGGCCAAGCTTTCCGGCCCGGTACTCGTCCAGCAGCACCTTCGCCATCCGTTCCGTATCGATCTCTCCTCGAGCCAGCAGGTAGCCTCTCTTCTTCCCCGCCAGCTGCAGCAGCTCATAGCCAGGAAGATCTGGCTCGGCCTCGATGCCATACCGGTCGGTCACTGCCTTCGGATATCGTTTCCACAGCAGCTCCATCAGATGGCAGGATAGTTCCTCGATATCCAGGATCCCTTCTTTGACAGCGCCTGTATAAGCCAGCATCATACCCACTGTGGGATCCTCGAATTTGGGCCACAGGATGCCGGGCGTATCCAGAAGTAGAAGCCCACTGTCCACTGTGACCCATTGCTTGCCCCGGGTCACGCCGGGACGGTTCTCTGCTTTGGCACCTTTGCGCCCGGAGATCTGGTTGATCAACGTGGATTTTCCCACATTAGGGATCCCCACCACCATGACACGCAGTGGACGATTCATCCCCCGGGCAGCATCACGCTCCAGCTTCTCCCGTAGCACCTGTCTGACGGCAGGCGTGAAGGCATTGATGCCCTTCCTGCTTTTGCAATCGGTGGGGACAGCGGCCCGCCCCTGGCTGCGATAATGCTCTGCCCATCTGGCAGTGGCGTTGGGATCAGCCAGATCCATACGGTTCAATATCATGATCCTGGGCTTGGTTCCACAGATCGCGTCGATGTCAGGGTTCCGGCTGGAAATGGGGATCCGGGCATCCACGATCTCACAGACCGCATCCACCTGTTTCAGATCCGCTTCGATCTGGCGGCGAGTCTTGGTCATGTGGCCTGGATACCACTGGATGTTCATCTTATCGTCCATATCACTCGACCACTCCGATCCTTGCGTAATCCGGTTCCTGGGTGCCGCCGTTGGTCCCGGGGGTCAGCAGGAACACGACCTTGCCCAGGATCTCTCGTTCGTCGATCAGACCGATGGCCGGGTCACGACTATCCATGGAATCGTCTCTGTTGTCGCCCATGACGAACACATGGCCCTCTTCCACCACCAGAGGGAAGGTCATCCCCTCCCGTCTCGTGGTCTCTCCCGTGATATAAAGGGATTCATCCAACGCTTCACCGTCGACATAAACGATGCCCCGGGCGAAATCGATATCGACATGCTGGCCTTCCGTGGCGATCACGCGCTTGACGATGCACTCCCCATTGCGAAAGGCATTCTTACTGGCTACGATGATATCTCCCTGTTCCGGCTCGGTGTAAAGCACGTTGCTTACCAGCACCAGACGGTCGCCGTCCACCAGCGTATCATACATGGACGGACCGACCACTACGACCACCCGAAAGAACAGCATATAAACGATCATGAAGCCCGCCAGCACATACAGCACGTCACGAATATCCGTGATCAGGCTTTGCTGCCAGGTCAGCTTGACTTCCGAAGCCTCGTCAGTCTTCTTCTCCTTTTTCTTGAACCATCCCATAAGGACACCTCCGAACCATATGATCACCCACCAGGATCCTCCTCTGGGCACAAATACTCTTATACATTATACACGTTCATCCCTGAAAAGAAAAGAGCCAATTTACAAAAAACCGCCGGGGATCCCCGGCGGTCATAGAAGTTTCACATTTAGGATGATCAAGAGGACACCTGTGGATAGTCATATGGACAGCATCTCTTCGGCGCTTTTCAAGGTCGTCTCGGTGATATTGGCTCCGCCGATGATGCGAGCCAGCTCGCGTTTCCTGCCCTCTATATCCAAAGGAGTCACGGTGGTGTAAGTCCGCCCATCTCGCTCGGATTTCGCGATCAGCAAATGAGTATTGGCCAGAGCTGCCAGCTGAGGCAGATGGGTGACGCAAAGGACCTGCTTGTGAGTAGCGACGCTTCTGAGTTTCTCCGCCACCTTCTGAGCGGCACGTCCTGAAACACCGGTATCGACCTCGTCGAAGATCAGTGTGTCCACCCTATCCTTCTCTGCCAGTACGTTCTTCATCGCCAGCATGATACGGGCCAACTCGCCGCCGGAAGCGACCTTGCTCATGGACTTCAAGGCTTCGCCCGCATTGGCGGACATATAGAACACGACACTGTCTGCACCACTAGCAGTCAGCTCTGTCTCTTCGAACACACAGGAGAACTGGACCCTGGGCATATCCAATTGTGCAAGCTCTGTCAATATCCTGTCAGAAAGCAGTTGCGCCTTTCCTTTGCGATGGTCACGAAGGGCGTATGCCGTTTTCCAGGCTTCTTTTTCTGCCTTCTGCAGCTTCGCCTTCAACCGCTCTACGTGATCGTCCGCGAATTCGATCTCATCCAGCTCTTTCTGCGCTTTTTCCAGATATCCCAGGATATCCTCGCAAGTTGCACCATACTTTCGTCTCAAGCGGTGGATCACATCCAGGCGGGACTCGATCTGCTCCAGCTCGTCTGCGGAATAGCTCAGATCGTCTCTTGCGGAGCGGACATCCTCTGCCACATCCTGCACCTGATACATCAGATCCGCCACACGTTCATGCAAATGGGCGAAGGAATCCGTATACCTGGACAGCCGAGCCAGTTCCCGTTCCGCCTGAGCCAGCAAACTGGCGGCACCATCAGATTCGTCGCCTCCATAAAGGCATTCCACTGCGGTGTCCATCCCATTGCTGAGCTTCTCTGCGTTTTGCAGGAGCTTCCTCCGCTCTTCCAGCTCATCGTCCTCCCCTGCTTCCAATGAAGCCTTGGAGATCTCTTCGATCTGATAACGCAGGGTCTCCATCCTTCGAAGCTTCTCGCTCTCATCCATACTCATTCGCTGGATATCCCGCCGTAAAGCCATCACCGCAGAGAATCTTTCCTGGTGATCAGCGATCAGTTGGGCGTCATCAGCAAAAGCATCCAGAAACCCTAGATGGTTCTCTTCATCAAGAAGAGATGCGGAATCGTGCTGACCATGGATATTGATCAGCTGGATCCCAAGTTTGCGCAGGATCGACACGGTGACCAGCGATCCGTTGACCCGGCAAACGTTCTTGCCGTCCAGATGGATCTGCCGCTGGACGACGATCTCGCTATCGTATGCCACCCCATTCTCCTGGAACCAGGGCAGCTCCGGGACATCTGTGAACACCGCCCGCACGCTGGCCATGGTAGTGCCAGTCCGGATCATGTCCCGATAAGCTCGCTCTCCCAAAATGGCAGAGATCGCGTCGATGACGATAGATTTACCTGCACCTGTCTCACCGGTGAGAACATTGAACCCACGATCGAAGGAGATGTCCGCGCACTCGATCACGGCGATATTCTCGATATGAAGTAGACTCAGCACGGTCGATCCCTCCCTTGAGTGGTCAGTTCAACAGATTCTTGATCTCGCTGCAGAACGTAGCAGCGGCGTTCGTGTCCCGCATGACGATCATGACCGTATCATCACCGGCCAGTGTCCCCAACACGAAACTCATGTTCATCGCATCCACAGCAGATCCGGCAGCGGAAGCAAGGCCCGGCAGCGTATGGATCACCACGATATTTTGGGCGTAATCGAAACCAGTCACGCATTCCCGGAAAATAGTATTGAGCCGGGTAGAGAAGGTCCCGGAGACCTCCTTAGCGGATGTAGTATAGCGGTATGTACCGAAGCTGGTCAGCTCCTTTACGATACGCAACTCCTTGATATCCCGAGAGATGGTGGCCTGGGTGCTGTAAAAGCCAGCATCCTGCAGCTCCTGGAGCAGCTGTTCCTGGGTCTCTACGTCCCTGGTCATGACGATCTCGAGGATCTTCGCCTGTCTTTGTGTTTTCAATTCCGCACCTTCCTCAATTGTGTTTGAATTTCACATTCAAAACGTCATAAAAGCTTCGTTTCTTCAGCCGAAGCAGCTTCGTCTCCATATCGGATCTGCGAACAGTGGCGACATCGCCCATGTTCATACGCACGGCCTTCCCGCCATCCACTGACAAGAACGCGTTACGCCGCATGTTCCGGGTCAGCCCCACCGTGATCACCCGCTTATCGGAAGCGACCATGCAACGGCTCCCCATGTCATGGGCACAGATCGGGGTGATAAGGATGTTCTTCGCCTCAGGCTCCACGATCGGTCCGCCTGCAGAAAGGCTGTAAGCGGTGGACCCTGTGGGCGTAGCGATGATGATGCCATCGCCGCCACATTCCATGGCCTGTACCCCATCACAGCAAACAGACAAATGGACGATCCTCGCCACCGCGCCCTTGGTGATCACCACATCGTTCAGCCCGATATCATGGAAGATGATATCCCTGTCCCGTCGGACGGTCACATCCAGCATCATACGGCTGTCAGTGGTGTATTCCCCCTTTGCTAGCTGTGTCAATCGATGGAGTTCCGAGGCTTCCAATTCTGCCATGAACCCCATCGTCCCGATGTTGACGCCCAAGATAGGGACACCATGCCGGGTGGCGGCTTTCGCCATGTGCAGGATGGTACCGTCTCCGCCAAAGCAGATCACAAGGTCAGAAGACTGGATCTCACGGTCCAGCTTATGGAACCGAAGGTCCTTGGGCAGCTCATAGGATCTGTCAACTTCGAACGGAAGGCACAGTCTGGTCTCGATCTGTGCCTCTTTCAATATCTTCATCGCCTCACGAACGGTCAAGAAATCCTTATCCCGATAAGGATTCGGGGTCAAGATCACTTTTTTGATCATATCCTTCACCCCTTCAACGTCTCATGAGCCTGACGTACCACGTCAGCAGTATCCGGGCAGATGCCCTCTTTCTGATCCAGGGTCAGATGTCCCAGGAACTCGATGTTACCTTCCGGCCCTTTTACAGGAGAGAAGGTCAGTCCAAGGATCGTAAAGCCCAAAGAAGCAGCCAGATCCACGAACATATCCAGGACCTCTTTATGGGTCTTCGGGTCACGAACGACGCCCTTCTTCCCTACCTTCTCACGCCCAGCCTCGAACTGAGGCTTGATCAGACACAGGACCTGGCCTGTAGCCTTGAGCAATGCCTTGATCGCGGGAAGGACGATCTTCAAGGAAATGAAGCTCACGTCCACCACCGAGAGATCCAACGGCTCGCCCAAGTCTTCCGGGGTCACGTAGCGGATATTGGTCCGCTCCATGACCACTACACGCTCATCAGAGCGGATCTTCCAATCCAACTGGCCATATCCAACATCGATCGCGAAGACCTTTTTCGCCCCCTGCTGGAGCAGGCAATCTGTGAATCCACCGGTAGAGGCACCGGAATCGCTGCAAACGAAACCTGTAGGGTCCACTCCAAAGTCCCGGAGCGCCTTCTCCAGCTTCAGGCCGCCACGGCTGACATACGGACAGGTACCGCTGCTGCGGACCTCGATAGAAACGTTCTCTTCATAGGAGATACCGGGTTTATCCGCTTTCTGACCCTCTACATAGACAGATCCGGCCATGATGATGGCCTGTGCTTTGGTGCGGGTCTCGGCGTAGCCCTGTTCCGTCAGGAGTACATCCAGTCTTTTTTTGATCTTCATGACGAACGAGCCTCCTGTACGAATTTCGCGATAGACGGTGCATCCAGGCCATAATACTGATACAGCGATGCCATATCTCCATGAGTGATGAACCGATGACCAAGATCGATGCCATCCACGCGGATACCGGGCTTGAGATGCTGAAGCTCCCAGGCCAGCGCTTCCCGGATACCACAACCACCAGCCGTCTCCTCGACCACTACCACATGTTCCGTCTCGGACATCATTGTCAGGATATTATAGACAGGCAGAGGAGCAACGGTCATAAGACGAAGCACGGTGCATTCGATGCCCTGCTCCGACAATAGTCCCGCCGCTTTCATGGTATTGTCCAGAAGCGTACCATACGTGATCAGGGTCACATCGGCGCCCATGCGATGGCAGGCAAGGGCACCGGAACGGGCGATATCCGCCGTAGGCTCCCACTTGCTTCCAACGAAATCGCGGTCGCCACCTCGGGGATAACGGATCGCCACAGGCCCATCATGCTTTTCCACTGCCCAATGCAGCATCTGTTTCTGCTCCGCCAGGCTGGCAGGGCAAAGGATCGTCATGCCGGGAGCATGGCGCAGGAAACCGATATCATAAATGCCGTGGTGCGTTTCTCCATCCTCTCCTACCAGACCGGCCCGGTCCACAGCGAGGACCACATGCAGATGGAGCATCGCCACATCCTGCATGATCATATCATAGGAACGCTGCAAAAAGGTGGAATAAAGCGCTACGACAGGCACCATGCCCTGCTTTGCAAGGCCACCCGCCATAGAAACTGCATGTTCCTCTGCGATACCAACATCGAACGTCCGTTTCGGATAAGTCTTCTTGAAGTTCAAAAGGCCGGTACCACCAGGCATCGCTGCCGTGATCGCACAGATCCGGGGATCCTCCTGAGCCATCTCCATCATGGTCTGACCGAACTGGCTGGAGAAGGTCTCCCCTCCCTTGCTCAAGGTCTCACCGGTGGCGGGATCGAATTTGCCGATGCCATGGAATTTGGATGGATCTTGCTCAGCTGGAGCATATCCCTTTCCCTTCTTGGTAAGCACGTGCAAAAGGACAGGGCAACGCATATCCTTAGCCAGACGCAAAAGACCGATCAATTCATTGACATCGTTCCCGTCCACAGGACCAAGATAGGTCAAGCCCATGTTCTCAAATAGAGTGGTGGGCAGGATCATACGTTTGAAGAAATCTTTGATGGAACGGGTGGTGCGGTAGATGAACCGGCTAACTCGGTTCTTGCTCATGAATTTGCGGTAGTGGGCTTTCATACCAAGGTAGGTCTCCTTGGTACGCAGTCTGGACAGATGCTTCGCCATACCGCCAACATTGCGATCGATGGACATCTCATTATCGTTGAGGATGATGACCATGGGCTCTCTGCTTTCGGCGGCATCGTTCAGGCCCTCATAGGCCATACCACCAGTGGCAGCTCCGTCACCGATCACAGCTACCACATCATGGGTGCCTCCGGACAAACTGCGGGCCCTGGCCATCCCCAAAGCAATGGAGACGGAACTGGAGGCATGACCGGCAACGAAAGAGTCCGTCGGGCTTTCGCCTGGCTTGGGGAAGCCGGCCATCCCGCCGAACTGACGCAAAGAATCGAACTCTGCCTGACGTCCGGTCAGGAGCTTATGGACGTAGGACTGATGTCCGACATCGAAGACCAATCGGTCGCTGGCGGTATCATAGACGGTCTCGAGGGCGACAGAAAGCTCCACCGTACCCAGATTGGAGGCAAGATGCCCTCCGGTCTTAGAGACACGATCGATCAAGAACGTACGGATCTGCTGACAAAGCAGCAGCCTATCTTCATCATTCAGGCGAAGCAGATCCTCGTGACCATGGATGTTTTCTAATATACTCACGAAGTAACACTACCTAACGTTATTTTTTCTTTTTCTTCCCGAAGGAACGAGGGATGCCCTGTAAAGTGTACAGTACCTTCCCCACGAACGAAACGATGGTGGTACTGGAATTCACTGCGAAGGTCTTTCCGATGGCCTTCCCTCCCACTGTAAAACCGGCCACCAGTGCGGACATCAGCAAGGTGATAAGCTGAGGCCAAGATAAAGAGGTCTGCGCCAGCACCTGCGCCGCGATGGTGGCGGAGGCGGAACCGGAAACGACACCGCAGATATCTCCCACCACGTCATTGCAAATGGAGCTGACCCGCTCCGCATTGCGAAGAAGCTTGATGGCGTTCTGGGCTCCGGGGACCTTTCTGGCCGCCATAGAGTGGAACGGCTTTTCGTCGGCAGAGGTCACAGCCACGCCGATGATATCGAAAACGATGCCGACCAGGATGATGAACATCAAGATCAAAAAAGCGACGACGATGCCGCTGACAGACATGACAGCGTCGGACACCAAAGAGATGATGCCCGAAACCAGTATGGTGACGAAAAAAATAGTGACGACCCAGCGGATCGTCTTGTTCCGCTCCTTTTTCGCAGCGGCAGGATCGAATTTAGACACGGTCTACTCCTTGATAGTGTAGTAGTTGAAAAACGGTAGCAGGCAGGATAAATCTTACGGCTTAGGTCGGGTCGGTTTTCCCCGGACAGTACCCACCGTTACCGCATGGGCTGTTTCCATTTGATCCGTCCGCACAGGTGTTGCCAAACCTGAGCACCCGATCGCCACTTAGTCCGTACTGTAATCCCCTGCCTGCCCAATTACGACAGCCTAGGTGATTTCCACGACAGGATGTGCCATAGTCTTAGCCTCTTTTGCAAGCATGGTTTCCGGGAGCGATAGCAAGAAGCGTTATGGCCATAACGCTGTCATGCCTGATCTCCCTTCCCCGCATGATCACTCAAGGCAGGCTACGCTGCACGCAGCACACGATCCTATGCACCGCCTTGCAGGTTCATACTTGACTCGTACGCGAAGAAGGCTTCCAAAATGGAGTTCGCAAGATCGTCGCACAAACTTCAAGTCTCCACGGAAATCGGGTCGTATGCCCCATGCCATTGGAGCGCGCCCGAGATCCTTAACCCCCAGCATCCACCCTAAACTGGGCGTAAAAAGCAGACACCAGGGACTTCATCGATGTGCCCTTCAAAGGATTTTTAGGCCCTTCCTGGAAGATGGCCATCCCGACTAGGATACTGCACCGTCGGGATGTATATTAACACATAATATGTGAATATGCAAGTGGTCCACCGGATTTTTGCATAAATTTTCGATTCGTTAATGATCTATCCACCATATAGGAACACCTGTCATCCGTATCCATGACAGATGACAGGTGTGATGTTCATTTCAGGATATCAGCCGGGATCTCCATGGCCATCCGTTGATAGCCGGCGGCGCTGGGATGCAGATGATCGCCGGAATCGTAGATGGGCAGGAACCGGTCCGGAGCAGCCGGATCTCGAAGCGCTTCATCGAAATCGATACAGCCATCGATCAGATCCGTGGTGCGGATGAATTCGTTGTAGGCATGACGCATCTCCTGCCGGAAGGGCGCATCCGTCCGCCAGCCGCCCATGGGGAGCAGTGTGCCCACATAGACCTTGTAGCCATAGCTCCGGGCCTGAGCGATATAAGTCTTCAGTCCTTCGATCAGCTCCTCCACCGTGGGAAGGTCGCTCATGGGGCGGAACACATTGACCTTCTCCCCGACCGGATGGATGATGTCGTTGATCCCCTGTTGGATGATCACCGTATCCGCCCCATCAGTAGGCACCTCATGGTGGAAACGATTACTGCCCTTGAGCCCATAGGATTCATAGGTCAGACAGTGGTATTCTCTCAAGATCCTGGATCCGGAAGTGGCCCGGCGAATGATCGCCGTGTCATGATAACCCTCTTCGAAACAGCGCAGCGCTAAATGATCCGGCCAATCCTGGGCTGTGATAGAGTCACCGTAACAGACGATCGTCCGATTCTCCGGCGCTGTCAGCACGGAAACATTGCTCAAGAAATAGAAAAGATGGGTAGTGCGGGAAGTATCGATGCTGATATCCCTGGCCTCAGTCATATCTCCATTGGCGTAAAGCCCTTCTGACAGCGGCCCACAGGTGAAGACTACGCTGCGCATCTGGGTGAAATCCTTCAAATAGAAGCTGACCTGGATCACTTCGCCCTCATTGAGCTTCACAGCCAGCGGATCGGACACCCTGTCCTCCCCTGCCGGGACCGTCACAGCTCTGTCGCTCTCAAACAGGACTGGGTAGAACCTGCCGCCATAAAAAACGGTGACCTTATCGATGGTGATAGGCTCCGTCCCACAATAGTTGTCGAAGGTAAGCCGGATCGCCTCGCCGGAAAACGGGATATGGATGGGATAGCGGATGGTGATATCCTTTGCATACCGCTCCGGACGATTCTCCGCCACGCTCACCGCATTGCCCCAGACACTGACCCACTTGTTATGCTCCATAAAAACGTACTCCCTGGATGTTTTGTACCATCATACGATAAAAATCAAAAAAATCAAGCCTTATTCACGAACCAGTCTTCCACGATATCGGAATGAGTGATCACAACTTCGATATCCCGCAGCTCCTCCTTCGTGAAGGACCGCAATTCTCTGGACTCCGCACTGATCCTAAGCTCCGTTTCCTTTTCCAGCTCCAAAGCGAACACTACGATCACCATCCGCCAAACACTGCCATCGCAGTAGGCCGCGATCCGTCCCGGCTCTCCATAGACCGCCAGCTTCCGGAACCGCTCTTGGGGGATGCGAAGGTCCAGCTCCTCATAGACCTCCCGGGCCATGGCCTGGACTTCTGTCTCATGATCCTTCACGCCACCGCCGATCAGTCCCCACACATCACTGTCCCGACGCTTCTCCAGCAGGAGCTTCCCGTCACAGGTGATGATCGCGTTGGCACCCAAATGAGCGCCCATAGTGGTCTTCGGCGCGTTTTTCGGATCTCCCCGATAAAATTTCACGATAGGCATAGCTCGACCTCCATTTTACTGCAGCATCCCATTTCCCAGGAAAAGGTCCATAACGATCGATCTTCCAACACGAAGCATATCACGATCCTTATAAATTTTCCACCCATAATTTCAGTGGACTCGCCCGACCATCCTCCAGCTGTGGCTGCGGATCAGATATTTCAGTTCGAACAACCATTCCCGCCCCAACACGGTAGCTCGACAAAGGAACACATGGGCCTCGATCCCCACATAGGTGACCTTCCTCATGCTGACCACCTCATCGATATCCACCCGGATCTGACATGCCTGCTCATCCGTCATGCGCAGACGCAGCGGTTTGATCTGCCCTTCCGCAGAACACAAGGCGATCACATCCACCGGACTGTTTTTTGCTTCCACCTGCTCACCTCCGAACGTTTGTTTGTATTATAGCACATTCGTTCGAATTTGCAACAGGGATTTTCAGGTTGCCGATCACCGCAGCGTCTGATATAATGGAGCAAACAAAGAGAAGGAGCGCGCCCATGCTGAGATACCCTTGTCTCGTCCTGGATCACGACGACACCGTGGTCCAAAGTGAAAAGACCATCGGATACCCCTTTTTTTGTCAGATCCTGAGCCAGTATCGCCCGGGAGAGACGATCAGCTTCCAGGATTACGTCCGTGACTGCCACAACTTCGGCTTCGCGGATATGTGCCGGAAACGCTGGCGGTTCACCGAACAGGAACTGCTGGACGAATACCGGGGGTGGATGGACTATGTCCGCACCCATATCCCAGCCCCCTTCCCTGGCATCCACCGGATCATACACCGCCAAAAAGAAGAGGGCGGTCTCATCTGCGTGGTATCCCATTCGTCCATCGAAAATATCACCAGAGACTACGATGTCCATTTCGGTATCCAGCCCGATGCCATCTACGGCTGGGATCTGCCGGAGCATCAGCGCAAACCCGCCCCCTATCCCCTGCTGGACATCATGGCGCGTTACAACTTGACCCCCAAGGACATCCTTGTGGTGGACGATATGAAGCTGGCCTGGATGATGGCGAAGCCTCTGGAGGTCCCGATCGCTTTCGCTGCATGGGGCAAGGCCGAATTCCCGGAGCTTTCATCGGAGATGTGCGATCTTTGCGACCACACCTTCGATACGACCGCAGACCTGGAGCGATACCTATTCGAAGACCCATGATCTTACACAGGATCATGTTTGTCCCCTTGACAAACATGGTATAATCATATGGAAACGAGGTGAGCATTTTGGAAAAGCAGTCTGTCAAGGTCATGGCCCGGAATCGGGAAGCCTACCATGAATATTTCGTGGAGGAAGAGATGGAAGCCGGCATCGAGCTGGTGGGTACTGAGGTCAAGTCCATCCGTCAAGGCACCCTGAACCTGAAGGATGCCTGGTGTGGTATCAAGGACGGCCAATTGCTGCTGAACCAGATGCACATCTCCCCTTATGACCACGGGAACCGCTTCAACGTGGACTCCCGCCGTCCCCGCCGCCTGCTGATGCACAAGCGTGAGATCATGCGGCTCTACGGCAAGGTCAAGCAGGACGGCTATTCCCTGATCCCCCTGTCCGTCTACTTCAAGGGCAGCCGGGTGAAGGTGAACGTAGGACTGTGTAAAGGCAAGAAGCTATACGACAAAAGACAGGCTGCGGCCGAGCGGGACGCCAAGCGTCAGATCGACCGGGCCATGAAGGAGAGATACTAACAATGGCAAATCCTACTTTTAAGATCACCATGGAAAACGGCGGCGTCATCGAAGGCGAGCTGTACCCCGAAAAGGCACCCCAGAGCGTGTATAATTTCATCGACCTGGCTGACCATAACTATTATGACGGTCTGATCTTCCACCGGGTGATCCCCGGCTTCATGATCCAGGGCGGCTGCCCTGAGGGCACCGGCATGGGCGGCCCCGGCTACTGCATCAAGGGCGAGTTCTTCTACAACGGCGTCAAGAACGACCTGAAGCACAAGCGCGGT
>JAFTKE010000146.1 GCA_017456045.1 Oscillospiraceae bacterium | reverse complement strand
GATCACATGGCGCTCGTAGGCGTTCATGGGCTCCAGGGTGGTGCGGCGGCGGGCCTTCAGCACCTGCTGGGCCTTCTTCCGGGCGTACTTGCGCAGGCTGTCCTCCCGCTTGCGGCGGTAGTCCTCGGCATCCACGTTGATCCGGATGTGGCCCTCCACGTCACGGTTGACGGAGTAGTTGCAAAGATGCTGGATGGCATCCAGAGTGTCGCCCCGGCGGCCGATCAGGTAGCCCAGATCCTCGCCGGTCAGCTCCACATGGTAGGTGTTGTCCTCGCCCTTGGCGGCGTGGGGCACGGCCTTGGAGCCCATATGCTCCAGCAGACCGGTCAGGAACTGCTCGATCTTCTCCTCCACGGAGCCGGGCTCAGCGGGGGCGTAGACCTTGGGCTCCTTGGGAGCCTCTACCTTCCGCTCGGGGCGGGGCTTCCGCTCAGGCTTCTCAGCGGGCTTCTCCGCCTTGGGAGCCGCAGGCTTCTCAGCCTTGGGAGCGGCGGGCTTCTCCTGCTTGGGGGCCACGGGCTTGGGAGCCTCAACAGGCTTGGGGTCCGGGTTCTTCACCGGCACGCCGCTGGCCTTGGGCTTAGAGCGGGAGGCGGCGCCCAGAGCGCTCTTGGGGGCCTCCGCCTTGGGGGCGGGGTCCGGTGCCTCGTAGGTCACCTGCACCTTGGCAGGGGTCTTGCCGAAGCCCAGGAAGCCGGGCTTGGCCTGCTGCAGCACCTGGACGGATACAGAGTCCCGATCCAGGCCCAGCTGGTTCAGAGCAGCCTCGATCGCCAGATCGATGGTGCTGCCGGAAGTGATGATGGTCTTTTCCATTTCTGATTATTCCTCCGTAGGATCATAGCGGTGGGGATCGTAGCTGCGCCCCTTGCACCAGGGACGGTCGGGGATGCCGGACATGGAGGTCTCTTCTTCTTCCTCTTCCTCCACGATCAGTCCCTTCTTTGCGGCGTACTCCTTGGCCGCGGCGGCCTTGGCGGAGCGTTCCTCATCACGCTGCTTTTTCTGCTGCTTCTTCTTGCTGGTGTTGGTGGTGATGCCCTCGGGGTTGGCGGCACGGCGCTCGGCGCGGATCCGCTCCTTCTCGGCCTCCTCGGCTTCCCGCTCCATGGCGAGCTTCAGCTTGATGGCGTCCTCGGCATCGTAGACCTTGCGGTAGTGGCGGGTCAGGAAGATGTCCTCCACGGTACGCACCACGCCGCCGACGAACCAGTACAGCGACAGAGCGGCAGGTACCGTGAAGCCGATCACCAGAGACATGATGGGCATCATATACATCATGGTCTTGCTGGTCTTGGCGGCCTGGGAATTCTCGGCGGTCTCCTTGTCCTGGATCCCTTTCTCGTTGGTGACCACGGAATCGTTCATCTTGCGGGAGATGAGCATCTGCAGCACCTGGCTGCCGGCGCTGATCACGGGGATCAGGAACAGACCGATCTGGCCCCACACCCAGAACTCAGCGACGAACACGTTGAAGGAGGGCTGCAGGCCCAGATCCAGACCCAGGAAGCTGAAATCGATGCCCTGGAGGGTGGCTTCCGTGATGCCGGCGATATCCTGGAACCGGGTGGGATCCTGGAAGATCTCCCGGGCGGCGGTGACCTGGAAGTAGGTATCGTTGACGTTCAGGTCCAGGACCCCGGCGATCGCTTCGATCACCTCGGTGCTGGCACCCAGCATATAGGTCAGGGGTTGACGGATGACGGTGAACAGGGGCAGCAGGATCAGCATGGGCAGCAGGCTCCACAGGCAACCTCCGCAGCCCATGCCCACGCCTTCTTCACGCTGCAGGGCCTGCATGGCCTCCTGCTGCTTGGCCTGATCGTTGGCGTATTTTTCCTGGATGGCCTTGAGCTTGGGCTGGATCCGAGACATCTTCATCATGCTCTTCTTGCTCTTGGCGGTGATGGGCAGCAGGACCAGCTGCACGATCACACCGAAGATGATCATGGCCAGACCATAGTTGCTGGTCATCTCATACAGCCAGTTCAGGAGCCATCCAAAGGGTATGGTAATGATCTTATCCATTGACGAGCCTCCTTAAGGAACTCATGGGACGGGGTCGTAGAAATCGCCCTTATTGAAAGGGTTGCACCGGAGCAGCCGCCAAATCGTCAGCGCTCCGCCCTTCAGGGCCCCGTATTTGGTGATAGCCTCATAGGCATAGTTGGAACAGGTGGGGGTGAATCGGCAGCTGGGGGGCGTATGGGCCGAGATGTGGCGCTGGTAGAAGCGGATCAGTTTCAGGAGGATCTTCTTCATGACACGCCATCCTTCAAGATCCCTGCCTTTTTGGCCAGGGCCAGATACCCTTCCGTCAGCTTGTGGAAGGGAGCGTCCACGCAGCGGCTGCGTGCCACCACCACGATGTCCCAGCCGGGGAGGAACTTGTCCTCGTTGAGCCGGTAGACCTCCCGAAGGCGACGCCGGGCCCGGTTGCGGATATGGGCCTTCCCCAGCTTCTTGCTAACGGTGATGCCCACCCGATTGGTGCCGGTGCGGTTCTTCCGGGCGTACAGCACCAAAAGACCGTTGGCGAAGCCGCTGGTGTGGTAAAGGCGGCGGAAGATGTGGTTGAGTTTCAGGCTGGTGGAAAATTTCATGATATCCCTCCATAAAAAGGGAGCGGCCTGGAAGCCTCCCCTTCCAGGGGAGGTGGGCCGCTGCAGGCGGCTCGGAGAGGTGTATGATCAGCGTAGCTGATCACCGAAAGGGTGCGACCCACACTTTCGAGGACCCCTCTGCGCTCGCCAAGAGCCGCCCTTCGGGCGGTTGCGAGCTTGCACAGTGCCTGCGGGCACTAGAGTCAGCTTCGCTGACAGCTCAGCACAAGGCACTCCCTGCGGTCGCCCTACGAGGGGAGCCTTGAAAGGCGCTCCATAAAAAGGGAGCGGGGCGATCGGTCGCCCCGCACATTCCTCCCGTTTCGCTTCTGGCGCGTTACGCTGCGATGTTACCCTCGCGGACGCGCTCAGGCGGACAGGACCTTACGGCCCTTAGCACGGCGGCGGGCAAGGACCTTGCGGCCGTTGGAAGTAGCCATTCTCTTCCGGAAACCGTGGACCTTGGAACGATGGCGACGGCTGGGCTGATAGGTACGCTTCATATGGTGTACACCTCCTGTCCTTCGATCTTATGCTCGACAGCCAATAAATGACCGCAGCAACACATAGTAACTGACCATAATTGGTCATGCTAGGGTATTATAACCCATACTTTCAAGAAGGTCAACAAAAATTTATCCGTTTTCCATCGTTTTTTCGCAGGGTGGGGCAACACAGGCGACGGTCCTGTGTTTTCGTTTCTGGCAGATGGTCGCCCCATAATGTAGGGAAAGGGCATGCCCTTTCCGGTGTGCTTGCTATGGCAAGCACACGATGATCACAATTCCCGCAAATCGCATACGATTTGCGGCGGAAAGGGCATGCCCTTTCCCTACATGGAGATGCACTCGTCTGCCCGACAAACGGGGAGATGTCGAGAGATTTGGACTCCCCCCGCCCCACTGCGCTTCGCTTGTGGGGCACCCCCCTCATAAATGAGGGGGGCGAGGGGCGTATTGCTTTTTTCAACAAAACCATTGCGTTCTATTTGGTCATGTGGTATAATCCTACGTTGAGATAAAATGATATTTAAGGAGCGACCGAATATGGTACCTCAGGAGAACATCCGTAACATCGCGATCATCGCCCACGTCGATCACGGCAAGACCACTCTGGTGGACGAGCTGCTGAAGCAGGGCGGCATCTACCGGGAGAACCAGGCTACCCAGGACCGGGTCATGGACTCCGGCGATCTGGAGCGGGAGCGTGGCATCACGATCCTGGCCAAGAACACCGCGGTGCGTTATAAAGACTACAAGATCAACATCGTGGACACCCCCGGCCACGCTGACTTCGGCGGCGAGGTGGAGCGTATCCTGAAGATGGTCAACGGCGTCATCTTGCTGGTGGATGCTGCCGAGGGCCCCATGCCCCAGACCCGCTTCGTGCTGCAAAAGGCACTGGAGCTGGGCCACAAGGTGATCGTGGCGGTGAACAAGATCGACAAGCCCGATGCCCGGATCCAGGAAGTCATGGACGAGGTGCTGGAGCTGCTGCTGGATCTGGACGCCACCGACGAGCAGTTCAACAGCCCCACCGTCTTCTGCTCCGGCCGTCAGGGCACCGCTGCCTACGGCCCCGATGAGGAGGGCAAGGACCTGACTCCCCTCTTTGAGACGATCGTCAACTATATCCCCGCCCCCGGCGGCAATGCCGAAGAGCCTCTGCAGCTGCTGGTCAGCTCCATCGATTATAATGAGTATGTGGGCCGGATCGCTGTGGGCCGGGTGGAGCGCGGCACCATCCGTGTCAACCAGGAGGTCACCATCTGCGACCACCATGACCCCGAGCTGAAGCAGAAGGGCAAGGTCGTCGCCCTGTACGCCTTCGACGGCCTGGGCCGTGCCCCCATCCAGGAGGCTTCCGCCGGTGAGATCGTGGCGCTGAGCGGCATGGCGGACATCACCATCGGCCGTACCCTGTGCGCGCCTGACTGTGTGGAGCCCCTGCCCTTCGTGAAGATCTCGGATCCCACCATCGAGATGACCTTCGCCGTCAACGATTCCCCCTTCGCAGGTAAGGAGGGCAAGTTCGTCACCTCCCGTAACCTGCGGGATCGCCTGGAGAAGGAACTGCTGAAGGACGTCTCTCTGCACGTCACCGAGCAGGGAACCGACGCTTTCAACGTAGCCGGCCGTGGCGAAATGCACCTTTCTATTCTCATGGAGACCATGCGCCGGGAAGGCTATGAATTCTCCG
>JAFTKE010000009.1 GCA_017456045.1 Oscillospiraceae bacterium | reverse complement strand
GAGGCCGTCAAGGAGTATGTGGGCATCGACTTCGGTGCCATCACCGATGATGCAGAGGCCGTGGCTGCTGCCGAGGCCAAGGGCGTGGAGCTGAACGAGGCCGCTGAGAAGACTTGGGGCAACGCTCTGTATGCCTGCTTCGACCAGCGAGTGGAGGAGCATCTGATCCAGCCCACCTTCATCACCATGTACCCTGTGGAGGTCAGCCCCCTGACCAAGCGCAGCCCGGAAGACCCCCGTCTGACTGAGCGCTTCGAGGCGTTCATCTGCCACAGCGAGATGGGCAACGCCTACTCCGAGCTGAACGACCCCATCGACCAGAGAGGCCGCTTCATGAAGCAGATGGAGCAGCGGGAACGTGGCGACGACGAGGCCGAGATGCTGGACGAGGATTTCCTCAACGCCATGGAATACGGCATGCCCCCCACGGGCGGCATGGGCATCGGCGTGGATCGTACCGTCATGCTGCTGACCGGCGCGGATACCATCCGTGAGGTCATCTTGTTCCCCACCATGAAGCCGTTGGATCAATAAACCCTCAAAAACCGCCTAATACCCCTGTTTTTGGGCGGATATAGGGTCTGGATGGATCGATTCAACGATCATTTACCCCAAATACAAAGGAAAGTGCCGTCTTAGGATGGCACTTTCTATTTTGTTATTACGTTGAAGATCACCAAGATGTAGCGCATATTTAGTTATTGCGGTCATCGGCTTTGGTCAGCCTCCTTGGTGTCATCTCTCCGATAATTGGGGGGCTTGACTTCCAATTTGGGAGAAGGTGTGGTATGATGGAAGAAAAAGAGGAGGGGCGTATGAAGAAGCTTTTATTGATCACCGGGGATCTGGCCACTGGGAAGTCTACCTTTGCTGGGCAGTTGGCCCGGCGGTATGGGGTCCATGTGTTTTATAAGGATACCTTCAAGGAGATCCTGGGGGATACCATCGGGTTTTCCAGCCGGGAGGAGAATCTCAAGCTGTCTGTGGCCTCTGCGGCGTTGATGCGGATGGTGTTTTCGGAGTTTTGCGGCTTGGGGGAGGATCTGATCCTGGAGTCCAATTTTCGGCAGGCAGAGTTGGAGCTGCTCCACGAGATCGCCGATCGGCATGGGTATGAGGTGCTGACGGTGGCGCTGCGGGGAGATCTGCAGGTCCTCCATGAACGGTTCCTCCATCGGCTGTATCATGAGGATCGGCATGTCGTCCATGCCTGTGGTGGGTTTGAAGATCTCGAGAACTTTCGTGCGTATGTTCTTGGACAGAGAGATCTGCAGATCCCGGGAGAGCATCTGGAACTGTCGGCGGATACCTTCGACTATCAGGAGGATGAAGGGGTGTTGGCCCGGTTGGATCGGTTCATGGGTCGGGAAGGACATGTCTGCGCCCTACATTTGGATAGGTAAATATCCTGGATATTACAGGATACTGCAGCGGGGCGAGACGATAAAAAGGGCTGTAAGGAACGCCATCACAACGCAGGTGATGGCGTTCCTTACAGCCCTTTTTCGGTCCATGTAGGTCGATGGAACTCTTGGGCACCTCTAAACACTCTCTTGTGTGAGGGTGTAATAGGGGAGTCCGAAGGCACCGTCATAGTAGGTGACGGTCACCTGGTCACCCACTTCGATCGAATGGTGATCCAGGAAGGAGAGCGGGATCTCATGGAACGTTCCGTCTGGCATCCCTACGGTGCAGAAGTATTCCCAGTGATCACCATGGTCGTGGGAGATCTTATCGGTGACCTGGGCGGTATAGGCAACGGAGGGGACCGGATAGAGCAGATGGTCCAGTTGGGCCACGGTGCCGAAAAACACGAGGATCACAGTGAGACTGACGCCGATCAGGTCACTGGAAGCTCTTCGCTCCTTTTTGATGTGGAGATAGGATGGCACGTAAATGAGGGTGCAGACCAGCGCGATCCCAAAGAGGATCGCATAAGAGGTGAGCCTGAAATGCAGCTCCAGAAGTGCCCGGCAGGCAAGGACAGCCCCAGGCAAGAGGAGAGATGCACTGGAGGAGTAGATCCGGTCACCGCCTATCCTTACCCTGCGGGTGCGGCGGAAGATGGAAAAGCCAGCGGGGAACGCCAGGGGGAGGACCAAGGCTGCGATGGAGCAGAGGAGACACAGCCAGCTCCAAAGTATTTTGGGAGGGAAGCCGAAGGTCGCCATCACCGCGCAAAAGGCGGACAGGATGATCAGCCCACGTTGGAGCTTTTTACCGGTCTCCGGGTCCATTTTCTCCCGGTTGGTAGGGTCCCTCTGGGTCACCGGATGGCCGGTGAAGAAGCGCTCCAGGTCCTCCAGAGAGGGAAGGTCGGGGAGCAGGAAGCTGCGGCGTTCGCTATCGGTCGTCAGCTCCAGGGTATGGCGGTATTCGTGGACCGTCAGGCAGATCCCGTGCAGGTCCTCGGCTTTGATCTTCTGGGCCTGCAGCCCCAGGTCGTGGAGGAGGGCGTCGCTGCAGGGATAGGCGTGGAACAGGCGCTCCCTTTGCTGGTCGGACAGAGTATCGGTCTGGATGAGATGGAAATGGGCGGGGCCTCTCAGGAGAAGATAGGGCGTATTCGCGTCGAGCAGACGCAGACAGTCTCGTTCTGTCATGGGCATACCTTCTTGGAAAAGGGACGG
>JAFTKE010000145.1 GCA_017456045.1 Oscillospiraceae bacterium | reverse complement strand
TGGTTGGCCACGGTGTGGCCATCCGCCGCGATGTCCGACAGCATGTGGATGAACTTGGTGTTGTTCACCACGAAGAAAGTGGCCTTCACATCATACTTGCGAAGCACCTCCAGCAGCTCCGGCGTATCGGACCAAGGGCCATCGTCGAAGGTCAGATAGATCACCTTCCCATTGGGCTCCACCGTCTCCGGCTGCCAACGCTTCTCCACCACCACGGTCCGCCGGACAGAAGCCTTGTTCCCATAAGAGTCCGTCACCTCATAGGTCAGCACGTAGGTCCCGGCGGTGTTCCGGTCCACGCTGCCGCTGATGACGATCTTGTCGGACAGATCCCCGTCCACATTGTCAGAAGCAACGCAACCCGGATCCGACCAGGCATCCCCGGCGGTGATCTTCATATGATCCGCGCCTTGGAGCTTCAGCACCGGTGCCTCCGGGTCATGATACCGGATGGCCCGCTGTACCTGAGCAACGTTCCCAGAGGGATCTGTGACGGAATAGTATACCACTCCATCCTCCTCCCGGCGCTCCACCCGGTCTGTCAAGTCCCCGTAATACTCATCCGTAGCCGTGAACCCTTCCTCCTGATAAGTCTCACCGGGAAGGGTATAGTGCCCCTCATCCTCTACCAGGAAGATCTCCGGTGCCACGGTATCCACCACTTCCACCGTCCGGGTGACAGACCGGACCACGCCCTGAAATCCCGCGGAATAGGTCAGCACATACCGTCCCACCACACCGCAGTCCACCTGGCCCTCTACCCGGACCTCCAGCTCCACGCACTGTCCATCGGACCGGACATCACGTCCCAAAGCCGTGCAGCCTGGGTCGGTGAAGGCATCGGCGTATCCCAGCACGATCGTCTCTTCCCCCACCAGCGCCAGTTCCACCTCATAGTCAGACGTGGCCTCCGTGGCAGCAGACGGCGCATCGTCTCCACCTTTTCCAAAGATACCGAAAACAGCCAGTCCCACCAGCGCCAGCACCACCACCGCCACCACTGCCCAGATCAGGCCTTTGGTGACGGTGCGTCGCTGGCTCGTTTTCTTGGTCTGTAACTTCTCCATCTTGCTTGCTCCTAAAGGATCCTGGGCGAACATCCCAGATCAGCTTGTATCTTCTGCTATTTTACAAGCATCGTCTGTTTATGTCAACTACAAAACCGTTACGATCTATTTCCCCCTTGCATTTCCAAAATAAACGGCTATAATACGACAAGAAATGAGGTGTGGACCATGATCCATTTGTTGCTCGTCATCATCTATCTTTCCTTCATCAGCCTTGGCCTCCCCGACGGCCTGCTCAGCGCCGGCTGGCCCTCCATGTACGGTCCCCTGGGGGTGGACGTGTCCTTCGCCGGGATCATCTCCATGATCATCTGCGCAGGGACGATCCTCTCCAGTCTCATGAGCGACTGGCTCACCCATAAGCTGGGGGCCGGGAAAGTCACCGCTCTCAGCGTCGCCACCACCGCCCTGGCCCTGATTGGCTTCTCCATCAGCGACCGGTTCTGGATGCTGTGTCTCTGGGCGATCCCCTACGGCTTGGGTGCGGGCAGTGTGGACGCTGCGCTGAACAACTACGTCGCCCTCCACTACTCCAGCCGTCACATGAGCTGGCTGCACTGTATGTGGGGCATCGGCGCTTCCACCGGCCCCTACGTCATGGGCATGATCCTCTCCGGTGGCGGCAGCTGGACCACCGGCTATTGGACCATCGGCCTTCTCCAGATCGTCCTGACCGCCATCCTGCTGTTCTCCCTGCCCCTGTGGAAGGATAAATCCCACCAGCAGGACGCGCCCGAAAGCCAGCCCCTGCCTTTGACCCAGGTGATCCAGATCCCCGGTGCCTGGGAGATCATGGTCACTTTCTTCTGCTACTGTGCCCTGGAGCAGACCGCAGCCCTGTGGTCCGGCTCCTACCTTGCCCTTTTGGTGGGCTACTCCGGAGAAGAAGCCGCCTCCCTGGCAAGCCTGTTCTTCCTGGGCATGACCGTTGGACGAGCCCTCAGCGGCTTCCTGACCATGAAGCTGGACGATACCAAGATGATCCGCCTGGGTTTCGTGATCATCGCCCTGGGGATCGTAACGCTGATGCTCCCCTTCGGCAGCGCCAGCGCCCTGCCCGGTCTTCTCCTGGTGGGCCTGGGCTGCGCCCCGATCTACCCCTGCGTGATCCATTCCACCCCGCACCACTTCGGCCCGGAGCGCTCGCAGGCGCTGATCGGCATCCAGATGGCCGCTGCCTACGTCGGCACCGCCCTGATGCCTCCCCTGTTCGGCCTGATCGCCCAACACCTCTCCCTCAGCCTCCTGGCTCCCTACCTCCTGATCCTCCTGCTGCTGATGATCACCACCCATCATAAAATGCTGAATAAATGCAGATGACCGACCAGTAGGGCAGGGGCAAAGCCCCAATGTCATTAAGTTAAGCACGCCCTCAAGGCTCCCCTTGTAGGGGAGCGGTCAGCGACGCTGACTGAGGGGTTTCCAAAAGCGTGCATAGCACGCTTTTGGTGATCAGCTGCGCTGATCACACACCCCTCCGAGCCGCCTTCGG
>JAFTKE010000144.1 GCA_017456045.1 Oscillospiraceae bacterium | reverse complement strand
TATCCACCGGCATCATCACGTTACGAAGTGCATCCATACTGGCGAAAGCCCGCTCTCCAAGGCTGGTGATCGTATCCGGGATCACCAGCGTATCCATCGCGTCGCACTCCTCGAAGCAGTGTGCCGAGATCTGGCTCAGCGCGCTGGGGAACGTGATCTCTTCCAGTGCGCTGCATCCATAGAACCCGTACGCACCGATGCTGGTCAGCCCCTCCGGAAGCTGTATGTTCATCAGCGCCGAACACTTGCGGAAGGCGCTCTCCCCGATCGTCTGAAGCGTCGTGGGAAGCTCCACTGTCTCCAACACGCTCTCATATATCGAACCGTAGTTCATATCATATTGCGGATAATAAGCATACGAGCCGATATGCGTGATACCTTCATCGAAGGACACCGTTTTCAGCGCCGCCCGGGACACATACTCCAAGGAATAACGATGGTAATGATCACTGGAGGATGCTGTCCGGTCCTGCATCACTCCAGTCCGTCCATAGGTATACCGGATCGATGTGACGTTGCTTGTGGCAGCGAAGGGATGATCGATGGAGAAAGCATACTGGATATCCACCGGCATCGTCACACTTCGAAGGCCGCTGCAAGAACTCAGCGATCTGTCTCCCAAATGGTATACTCCATCATCGATGATCACATCCGTCAAAGCCCCGCAAGATTCGAAACACGACTCACCGATCTCGGAATAGTCTGCAGTGATGTGGACCTGCGTGAGCTGGGAATTTCCCTTCCACCCCTGATGACCGTAATACATAGAATTGATCCAAGTGATGTATGTAGTATGGTCATGTGCTTGGGTGACCGCCGCCAAAGGATCGCCGTTGCTATCGATGAACAGCTGAGTGACCAGGTCCGCCGCCTTTTTGATCCCCTGCGCCTCATCCATCAGATCCTGACAAGCTTCCTTCGCCACGAGGAACAGAGCGTTTTCCGTGATCGACACCTGGGAGATGTCCTCCAGCTGCTGGATCTGGCTGCTATTCGTTTCAAGGTAAGCGGAGAATTCCTCCTGAGTCATATCCTTGGTATCCTGATAACATCGATCCGCCAGATCGACCCAGGACGAATACGCCCCCTCCATAGAAACAGTCAGATCCATCACATCCACGATGCTGGAGCATTCCGACAGCTTCTTCGCGATATCATCCGACACCATGCTGCCCAGATGGTCGATCAGCTCTTCCAGGGTACAATCCGCTTTTCCACCCATCGCATAAGCCACCACTTGGATGATCAGCTGGTTGTTGAGCTTGAAATAGTCATCTCTGCTGGGCATCCATCCACCAAGGAGTTCCTCGTAATTGACATTGGTCTCTTGCCCCACATAGGATTCCTTCGCCACATCATAAAACCGATTTTTGAAGTTATCGATCTGATCCACATCTAAAATGATAGTCTGACCATGTCGCTTATAATCCCATCCATCCCTGGTAAGAGGGAGCATAGTGACCACATCGCCGATATTATTGAAGTTATAGATATTGGTCAAACTCTCGTCGGCGACCTTGCTGACACTGGGGCAAGCATAAGTATACGCGAAGGTATGCTCCGTCTTAGCGAACTCTCCACTGGCCAGCCATCCCGCGATGATATTGACACAGGCAGCGCCCCGACTGTGTCCGCTGATCCATATGATCCGATGGTCCGCATCCACCCCGTCCAGTGCGAAGGCCTGCCGCATCGCATCATAGACCTTGTTGGCAGAATTCATGAACCCCAGATGGACCGAAGAACTCTCCCCCAGGTTGAAATTGCTGAACCATTCACCGTTACTGCTGGTACCCTTGACAGGGATGCAGTATGCCATATATGTTTCCCCATCATGCTCGATGGTCTTCCTGGCGATCGTATAGGCCACATGATCATTGTCATCGATGGTCAAATTCTCCGTGGCCTCATAAGCCGCGGTATTGTCATATGCCTGGAACCCCAGATCCACCAGCAGCGCATCGACGAACTTTTTTTGATACGCTGTAAAAGACAACGCCAAAGATGCCTTCGCCATATCCGTTGATAGTACGTTGGCATCCTCTAAAAGCATGGCATCGCTGTAAGCGAACCGGCTGGTGCGAACAGACTTGTCACTGATACCGCCAGGCGTATAGGAATACGAGATGTACTCGAATCCATACAGATCGAACAGGTCCGCCCGGGTCATCTCGCCGGATACCGCCTGCGCCGAAGCGTTGGTCGTGAGACTGCCGCTCAAAACGAGACACAAAACGACCAAGACTACCGAAATTCGTTTCAATATCAACATGATATCCCCCTCTGCGATCACACACCAGAGTCTTTAGCGCCAAGCTCCAAAGCTCCGATCAGGTCCATGGATCCATCCGCCTTTGCCAGCAAAAGCTTCATCGTCCGCTCGTCCGGCTGATCCAGATCCGGTATCATCACCGCCATGCATCCTGCCCGATGGGCGGAAAGGATCCCGGTGTAGGAATCCTCCAATGCAAGACACTCCTCCGGACGCAGGCCAAGACACGCCGCGCCATACAGATAGATATCCGGCTCCGGCTTGCCCTTCGGTACCTGATGCCCGCTGCAAATGCAGTCGAAACGATCAAAAAGCCCTAAAGGCTTCAAATACTTCTCCACCCGTTCCACCGGCGAGGAGGTGGTTATCGCCTTTTTGATCCCACGTCCATCCAAATAGTCCAGCAGTTCAAAGATCCCCGGTTTTGGATCGACTCCGTATACATCTGTATATGCATCCATACGCCGGATCCGGATCTGACGGAACCGTTGCCGGGACACCCCAGGGCCGAAATACTCCTCCAACTTCGCTTGACCAGCCTCGTTATTGAGACTTCGCATCCCCAAAGCCTGCTCATAGCTCATGGTATAGCCCTGTTCTTCGGCAGCCTCCCGCCAGAACCGAGCGTAAAGCTTCTCCGTATCCAATACCACACCGTCCATATCGAAAAGCACGCCCCGTACCGGCCGAGCCTGATCCGATCTGTAGATTTGAAACGCCATAATTGTCCTCCTCTCGTGGAGTTTTGTACATTATACCCTATATATGTATAAAAATCAACGTCTGCCATTGTCGGAAAAATAAGTTTTTTCATGAAACGGCTCGGCTAAACGCTTTACAAACCGAGTCGGAAGTGTTATGATATATCCGACAAACTTGAATACTTTAGGAGGTATTTCATTTTGGCTAGAAAATTCAAGACCATGGACGGCAATACTGCTGCCGCCCACGTCAGCTACGCCTTTACCGAGGTCGCTGGCATCTACCCCATCACCCCTTCCAGCCCCATGGCTGACAACGTGGACCAGTGGTCCGCTGCCGGCCGGAAGAACATCTTCGGCGACACCGTCAAGGTGGTCGAGATGCAGTCCGAGGCTGGTGCCGCCGGTACCGTCCACGGCTCCCTGGCCGCCGGTGCCCTGACCACCACCTACACCGCTTCCCAGGGCCTGCTGCTGATGATCCCCAATATGTACAAGATCGCCGGCGAGCTGCTGCCCAGCGT
>JAFTKE010000143.1 GCA_017456045.1 Oscillospiraceae bacterium | reverse complement strand
ATCTGCTATTTTATGTCTAAAATGTGATAAATGAGGGTTTTATACGATCCTAGGTGAGATCTATATATATTTTGGCATCAAAGGTCATGACAGGAAAATTCAGGCTTAGTTTACAAATGTGTCACGTTTTTTCTCTAGGATATGGTATGATATGCCTATACGGGAGGGGACAGTGGAGCGCAACGATGCCGGGGAAATATTCCTGGATAAGCCGACGGTGATGCTCGTGACAGACTGTTCTGCGAGAAGAGAAAGAAGGCAGCGACCTGAGTTGGTCGCTGCCTTTTATTCGTCGATATTCTGAATGATAGAGGACTGCTTTACATAGGTACGGATGTAATCCGCGAAAGCGATCAGCAAGAAGAGGCAATCCACGATGGTGAAGATCGTGATCACGGTCTCATCCAAACTGGGGATCAGGACCAGAAGGATCAAGCTGACGAACAACACTGTGGTGCAGATCTTTCCGGACATCAAAGCTCTGGTGAGCATTTTCCCCTTACGAAGGAAGATGAAGCCCGCGATCAGCTGGAAACTCTCCTTGAGGAAGATCAGTCCGGCGATGATCCACAGGACAGGATGCTTGATGGCTAGGCAGACGGTAAGAGTGAATTGGGTCGCCTTATCAGCCAGGGGGTCCAGTATCTTACCGACTTTCGATATCATATTGAAATGACGGGCGATCATCCCATCTATCATGTCCGTCAAGCAGGATACAGCGAGGATCAGGCCAGCTACGATATAGTGCGCAGGTTCGGTGGCCTTGAGGTAGATCACCACGTATACTGGGATCAATAGTAGACGAAACAGACTTAATAGATTGGGGATGGTCAGGATCTCTTTCTTCCAGTCCTTAATGATCATTATGCTTTTCCTCCGGGCGGCATCATCCGCCACAAATAATACATCATTATACCTCATCGTTCAGAATGAATCAAGTCAAATTTATAGAATATTATAATTTGTTTACATATTCTGGTCTGCTCGATGTTTTCGGTTGGAGGCAAGGGGGTAATGGATCGCTAAGTGCTTCCACGTCATCTTATCCAATTCTCCGGAACGCGGCAGTCCGGATAGCTCCTGGAAGGAAGCCAGAGATTCTGATGTTGCTTCATCGAGGATACCGTTGAGATTAGGCGGTGTGATGCTATCGTATTCCTGGGATAATACAGTGAGGACTGCTTGCAGGATATAGACATTGGGCTCTTGAGCGCCTCGCCGTATGATCTTTCCTGGGTCCAGTATCAAAGTTAGGGGTTGGGCTGGACCGATATCTGTTTTGGCGGGTCCGTATGCTGCCACGATCGTCTCCCATGTGAGCTGATCTGTTACGCCCGTGACTGGAAGACCATGGTTTCTTTGGAAGGCAGATACGGCTCCTGAGGTCTGGTTCCCATAGATACCGTCCGGCACGACGCTGGGTTGATCATCTTCGTATTGGGCTATGACACGAAGCATGGTTTGAAGGCTTCGGATGGGCTGGCCAATGAAGGATACTGGTGGTCTCATCGCACTACCTCCTGCTTGACGGGGTCCTGCATCCCGGTGGAAAGGTCCTTTCCGGGGAATTGGGTCATGGTGGTGGTCCGTGCGTAGCGTTGTCTTGCCGATCCGGTGTTGTGCCGAGTGTCCGGGAATCTCTCTTCACTGCGAAGAGAGATGTTCTCGATACCGGAATACTGGTCGTAGATCTCATCCCAGGTCGCGGCATCTACCACGCCCGTCAATGGGAGCCCGAAGTAACGCTGAGCAGCCAGGACCGACTCCAGTGTCCGCTGACCATATATCCCATCCACCACCACATCCGGGATCTGTGGGATATAATAGGATAGGACAGATAGCATATACTGCAAATGTCTTACCTTTTCGCCTGTGCTTCCGGGTCGGGGCGAGTTTGGGAACTCCCAGGAGATGGAATAGAACCGCTGCCCGGAGCTTCGCAGTTCCGACAGTCGTGTCACTGCGGTATATAGACGGATCAGAGCATACCAAGTAGCTTTTCCGACGATCCCATCTACCGTCAAGCCGAAGATCTCCTGGAATTTACGTACAGATGCTTCTGTCCTGCTGCCGAAAATGCCATCGACGGTGGCCAGTTTTGGGATCGCTGGGTAGTTTTGAGCGATGCGATTCAGCTCTACCTGGATGACTACAACGTTGGGACCTGATGAGCCGCGACGAAGGGGCGAACCCGGGTACGAGGAAGAGATCCCGAGTATGGGTGCATTGTTGACGATCTCCACGTTTCCATAATAACTGCGTAGGATCTGAGTGGAGGAGTATCCCTGCTGGGCAAGGTTTTGACTTCCCCACTGGCTCAGTCCTTCGCAGGTGACAGTCGTTCCGTTGCAAAATTTCGCGGCTAATGGCTCGACGAATCCGGGACGACGGAGGTAATCGTTGAACAGTTCATCGACGATCCGGGAGACGTTGTCGAAATAGCTGCGTCCAGATACGAATGCCTGGTCGTAAGCTGTGTTGTTGGTGATCTCGAAATCGTATCCACGGCTTCGATAGAATTCTGTATAGACTCTGTTCAGAGCGAAGGATACGATCGCCAGGATATTGGCTCTCAGGGCAGGTTCGTCCCAGGTGGGATAGATCTCACTGGATGCAACGTTTTTCACATAGTCTGCAAATGGGATGGTGACGTTAGCGGCGCTGGCCCCTGGCGCGCCAAGATGTACGGTGATGTTCTGGGGGACATATGGAATGACTGTTGGCATATGTCTACCTCCTACAGATCCTGGACCGGCGTATAGAAGATCTCCTGATCCCCCCAGGATCCGGGAAGCTCAGATAGAGGCACCATCTCGAGATCTTGGTCGGTGGTCGTATCGGCGAATACTTGTAATCCAATGTTTTCGATCTGATAGTAGCCTTCGATCCTGGCATACAGATCCACCTGGGTGAATGGCTTTTCTCCAGGATCTGGTGACTGACTTTCTGACAGGTCTGGGACAGGTATATCGATCGGGGCGACCTTACCATTCTGGTCGGTGAGTCTTGTGGCGATGGCGGTACCGTCTGAAGCGGTTACGGTGATCGCAACGTCTTCCAATGGGAATCGGGCCTTGCTGGTGAAGGCCCTGACTTGTATGTGACCGATCGCTGACAGAGTGATCCCTCCTTTAAAGTCTTCGTGTCCATTCTATGCGGTCAGGCCAAAGATGTGCATGAACGATCACAAAGGATGGTGCATATGATGTCCCGGAAAGGATGATGGATATGTGTGCGATCGCAGGTGTATTAGATCTTCCGGTGGATCCGCAGGTCCTCCAGAGTATGCTTTCTACGATGGAAAGGCGTGGACCGGATGGCAATGGTACTTTTTTGGATGATGGATGCTACTTGTTGCACAGTCGCTTGGCGGTCATCGACCCAGAGGGAGGCGCACAGCCCATGTCTATGTGCTGGGGAGGGGAACGATACATCATCGTCTATAATGGAGAGTTATATAACACCCAGGCGGTGCGTGCGCTCCTTGAGCAGTATGGTCATGTCTTCAAGGGCCATTCCGATACTGAGGTGGTATTGCATGCTTATGCGCAGTGGAAGGAAGGGTGCGTAGAGCGGTTCAATGGGATCTTCGCCTTTGCCGTATGGGAAATGGACCGCCGGAGATTGTTTTTGGCGCGGGACAGGATCGGTGTGAAGCCTTTGTTCTACTCCAGAGTGGGTGGTGGATTGGTATTCGCATCTGAGATCAAGACGATCCTGGAATACCCACTGGCACGACCGGATGTGGATGCGCAAGGGATCGGGCAGCTCTTTCTGTTTGGTCCTGGGGGCATCCCCGGCATCACACCATTTCGTGATATCCTGGAACTTGAGCCTGGTCACCTCGGATACTATGAGCAGGGGAGATTATCAGTCCAGCGATATTGGAAGCTGATGGATCGGGAGCATCGTGATAGTTTCGAAGAAACTGCAGAGATGATCCGATTTCTTGTGGAAGATTCGGTCAAACGGCAATTGGTCTCGGATGTATCGATCGGATGCTTCCTGTCCGGTGGATTGGATAGTAGTATCATCACCGCGATCTGTGCCAGAGAAAGAGAGGGGCTTGATACCTTCTCTGTTGACTATGTCGATAATGACCGGTATTTCGTGGCTGGAAAATTCCAGCCGGACAAAGATGATAGATATATCCGCATCATGGAGCAGACTACAGGTGGACGTCATCATTGGACAGTACTGGACCCGGCAGAACTGATCGAACGATTGGAGGATGCTACGATCGCACGGGATCTTCCAGGGATGGCTGATGTGGACTTCTCACTACTGGCGTTCTGCAAAGACATTCGAAAGGATGTGAAGGTGGCGCTTTCCGGGGAGTGCGCAGATGAGATATTTGGCGGATATCCCTGGTATCGTGATCCGGATGTTCGTGACCATGAAGGTTTCCCTTGGGCACAAAATACGGCGATGCGTGTAGGGATGCTTCACCCGCAGCTGAGAGAGAAGATCGATGGTACATCATGGGTCAACGATCTGTATCAGAAGACTGTCGCGGAAGCAGACGTATTGCCGGGCACGGCTCCCTTGGAAAAACGGATGAAGCAAATGGTATGGCTGAATTTCCGTTGGTTCATGCAGACGCTATTGACCAGGAAGGACCGGATGAGCATGTATCATGGACTAGAGGTCCGGGTACCGTTTTGCGACTATCGCATCGCAGAATATCTATATAGTGTCCCTTGGGAGTTCAAAGACTATCAAGGACGAGAAAAGGGAGCGCTGCGCTATGCCATGAGAGGTCTGCTCCCGGAGGAAGTGCTGTATCGAAAGAAGAGTCCGTATCCTAAGACCCATCATCCGCGATATCTCCACCTGGTGAAAGAGAGACTTGAGCGGCTTTTGGAGCAGAAAGACGCGCCGCTGTTCCAGGTATGTGACAGGCAAGCGGTCCGAAAGCTTTTGGATGAAGATCCTGCGTGGCCTTGGTATGGGCAGCTGATGACATTGCCGCAAACCATCGCATATTTACTTCAAATCGAATTCTGGATGGAACATTATAAAATATCCCTCGTGTGAGTTCGTCTTCATTGACGAAACCCAACGATCGTGATAGAATAACATCAAGAAGGATAAGCGCTTTGATGCTTATGTGATAAATCATTATGGTACATTAAGAGGTAGATCATGAGAAAAACGAAGATCATTTGCACCATCGGTCCGGCCAGTGAGAACGAGCAGACCCTCACCGCCATGTGTAAGGCGGGCATGAACGTTGCCCGACTGAATTTCTCCCATGGTACCCATGAAGAGCATAAAAAGAAGATCGCGCTGATCAAGGCTGTTCGGGAAAAGCTGGATATGCCGATCGCCATCATGTTGGATACGAAGGGCCCGGAGTACCGCATCGGCACCTTTGCGGAGGGCAAGGTGGAAGTCGTGGTGGGGGAGACCTTCACCTTCACGGTGGATGATATCGAGGGCGACCAAACCAGAGTCTCTGTCAATTATAAGGACCTGATCAAGAATTTGTCTGTGGGTGACAGGATCCTGGTTTGCAACGGTCTGGTGATCTTTGAGGTGGTGGAGCTGAAGGATAACGACGCTGTGTGCAACGTTGTCGTCGGTGGTACGCTCTCTAATCGAAAGAGCATGAGTTTCCCCAACAAGGTCATGCCTGGTCCGTTCCTGTCGGAGCAGGATAAGGCGGATCTCCTGTTTGGTATCGAGAACGACGTGGATTTCGTTGCCGCTTCCTTCGTTTCTACCAAGGATGATGTAGCTGAGTTGAGAGAGTTCCTCAATGCCAACGGCGGTAAGGATATCGATATCATCGCTAAGATCGAGAATCGTTCCGGTGTGGATAACATCGAAGACATTTGTGAGATGTGCGAAGGCATCATGATCGCTCGTGGTGACCTGGGTGTTGAGATCCCCTTCGTGGAAGTGCCTGCAGTCCAGAAATTGCTGATCAATAAGTGCCGTTTGCTGGGTAAGCGGGTCATCACAGCCACTGAGATGCTGGAGTCAATGATCTATAATCCCCGTCCTACCCGTGCGGAGATCTCTGATGTGGCCAATGCGGTCTATGATGGCAGCTCTGCGATCATGCTTTCCGGCGAATCCGCCGCCGGTAAGTATCCTGTGGAAGCGGTGCGTAACATGGCACAGATCGCGGAGTATACGGAGCAGCATACCAGCTATCGGGAGCGCTTCCTGACTTCTGAGTTCAAGATCGGCGGTAATCTGGATGCGATCTCTCACGCTACTTGCGCCATGGCGATCGACGTTAACGCTAAGGGCATCGTGGTGTGTTCTGTGTCCGGTAAGACAGCGATGATGGTCAGTCGGTTCCGTTCTCCTGTGGATATCCTGGGCATGACCACTGATCCCAAGGTCTGGCGGAAGCTTGGCCTAAGCTGGGGCGTGACGCCTGTCCTTACGGAAGCATTCCCGACTATGGATGTCATGTTCTATTACGCGATGAACAGCGCACGGAAATATCTGCCTGTGAAGCGTGGAGACAATGTGGTCCTGACTGGCGGTCCGATCAACGGGAAGAGCGGCAACACCAATACTATAAAAGTGGAACAAATCTAACTTTATGGCCCGCAGATGCATCTGCGGGCCATAATTTTTTGTGTTTTTTATGCATTTTATCCACATGAAAAATATGAATTTCCGTGGTATCATAAATAGGAACGATAAAGGAGGGCGGTGCAGATGTTCCAGTTGGGGGACCGTGTCGTTTACGGCATCCATGGGGTGTGCCAGATCATCGATCTGGAGGAGCGGCAGGTGGATCGGAAGAAGATCCGTTATTTCGTGTTAGAGCCTGTGGATCAGCCTGGTGCGCGTTTCTTCGTGCCGTCTGAGAATCCCACGGCGTTGGCCAAGCTGCGTCATGTGATCAGTAAGGAAGAGCTGGAGGCGTTGCTTTCATCTGCGAAGATCCAGGAGGATCATTGGATCGCAGATGAGAATCGGCGGAAACAGCGTTATCGTGAGCTTATCAACTCCGGCGATCGTGAGCAATTGCTTCAGATGGTCTCCACGCTTCATCATCATAAGCAAGAGCAGCTGGCCCAGGGACGAAAATTCCATTTATGCGATGAGAACTTCCTTCGGGATGCGGAGAAACTTTTGAATTCCGAGTTTTCTCTGGTCCTTCAGATCCAGCCGACTGAAGTCGGCAAATACATCAAGGATGCGTTGATGGGTCCTTGAATATCCAAGACCGGCTCCGTCCCATTGGTCGGAGCCGGTCTTTCACAGCAGCATCTGCAACAGTTGGGCAGGGGACTCCGCCACTGCGATCGCGCCATGACGGCGCATTTCTTGCGGGTCGCCGTAGCCCCATGCTACAGCAATGGTGGAGATCCCGTGGGAGGCTGCCCCGATCACATCGAAAGTCGTATCCCCGATCATGATGATCTGGTGGGATGGATCCATCCTTTGGAGCAGGTAGCCGATCACCTTATCCTTGGAATCCCGAGAATCGTCCATGGTGGCCCCACAGATCAAATGGAAATACTGCGCAAGATGGAAACGCTCCAGGATCGCCGTGGCCATCGCTTCCGGCTTGGAGGTGGCGACATATAGCTGGTGTCCCCCATCCTTCAAGGCTGCAAGCATGGCGTGGATCGCCGGGTAGGGGGTATTCTCGAACATCCCGATGGGCACATAGCGGCTTCGGTAGATAGCAACGGCCCGTTCCGTATCTTCCGGCTTGACACCGAATTTTTGGAAAGTCTCGCGTAGAGGTGGACCAACGAAAGCCCGCATGGCTTTCCGGTCAGGCACGTCCAGTCCCAGCTCCCTAAGAGCCAGGGAGGCACAATTGATGATCCCTTCTCCGGAATCGGTGAGGGTCCCATCCAGATCGAATAAGATCGATTTCATATGTAGCTCCTTTCATGGGTGGCGCTTGCATTCGTTTTCTTGGCGTGGTATGATGAGGAAAACGAAGGAGGCGATCGCATGGAGAAAATGGATATCAATGGTAAGTCTTTCTGTGTCCTAGGACCCCTCGGCAAGGGGAAGGGGGGGTACTCCTATCTCGTCACGGACGGGGCGGGGGAGTATGTACTCAAACAGATCCATCATGAGCCATGTGACTATTATCAGTTTGGCGATAAGCTGGCTTCGGAACTGCGGGACTATGAGCGCCTTGCTGGGGTCGGCATCGCCATGCCCCGGTTGTTGGATGTGGATCGGCAGAAGGAGCGGATCTTGAAGGAGTATATCCAGGGCGATACGGTGATGCGGATGGTGGCCGAGGATCGGCTGGATCCTGACTGTCTTCGGCAGATGGAGGATATGTGCCGGAAGCTTTACCCGGCTGGGATCAACATCGACTACTTCCCTACGAATTTTGTGGTCCAGGATGGTATCATGTATTACGTAGATTATGAGTGTAATGGATATATGCAACAGTGGGATTTTGAGCATTGGGGCATCAAATATTGGTCCAAAACACCGGAATTCCTGGAATATCTCGCGAATCATGGATAAGTTGACCGCCTCAGCGATGCTGAGGCGGTTTTTAGCGGCGGAAATCGATGCCCTCTGTTTGCAGGAGGTGGATCTTCTTTTCGATACCTGCGGAGAATCCGGTGAGCTTGTTATCCACGCCCAGGACCCGATGGCAGGGGATCATGATCAGGATGGGGTTACGTCCCACGGCGCCGCCCACAGCCTGGGCAGACATGGTCTCTTTACCAAGAAGCTGTGCGGCCTTCTTCGCCAACGAACCATAGGTGACGCTTTCCCCATAGGGGATCCGGAGCAGCAGCGACCATATCAGCTTTTGGAAAGAAGTCCCCTCCGGTGCCAGGGGCGGAAGGTAGGAGGGGCGTTTGCCTGAGAAGTACTGATCGAGCCAATCGATGGCAGAGCGAAGGATCGGCGCGTCGTCGGATGCGGCGGTGTCGGGAGATATGACAGAGCGGATCGATGTGATGTGGGTCTCGTTAGAGTCGATCGCCACATATCCGATCGGAGTCAGGTGGAAGGACGTCATGGAAGGACCTGGACCGTTATGTCTTGGCGCAGCTTTTGGCGAAAGATCATACGCCAGGTGATCAGATCTGCCGGTGTGTGACGCAGAGAAGAAACGGCGAAGTGTCCGGCGGAAGGGATCTTTCCGGTGAGGAAGGCGGAGGCATGGGCATTGGGACCGTTGGGGAATGGATCACCGGGATCGTGATCGACGATGCTGAACAGTTCACGGCTGAGCTGTGGTTCTACAGAGAAAGATAGACGGGTATAACAGCAGGGGTGGTTGCTCAAGAAGTTGGGATCCAGGGCTTCTCTCGTCTGAGCGATGACGGTCAGACTATGCACTTGTCCGGTGACAGGATGGATGAATTCCATATGCTCACCGGGACGCGGCGCGATGAATCGCTGACCGGGAACGGATACTGGTGCGGCCTCCAGATGCAGCTCGATGGTACGGATCGGTGGGTTCTTACCTCTGCGAAGGAAGGACTCCCGGCGCAGGAGGTACCCTTTGTCCATATCGAGGCCGTAATGCTCCAGGCTCCGCCGAGTATTCCATGTATTCTCCGATGCGGGATCCCAGCGGATGACCGTGCTTTTGCGAAGCGGGGCAGGTCTTCCGTTGACGAAAAGCTCGCCCTTGGCATCGACAGCGAGGGGATCGTCCAATGTGCGACGCATTTGCTCTTCGATGGATAGTTTATTGGGATCTTTGTCCCCCCATTTATCATGGAATCGAGCCATGGCATCAGCGGGGACTTCCAAATAAGAATCCACGACGATGCCATCTTCGCACAGGTATACGGCTGGGATCGTCCAGTCTTCTTGGTGCCACTGGAAGCTGCGCCGCAGGGTCAGTTCCTGTCCGGCGTGTTTCTTCTCACACCAATCTGCAAAGCCGGTACCGAAGCCTACGTCCCATCTCAATCCGCCGGGGCGGATGGGGCACCATTCGAAATAGTCAGGATGGAGCGGGAGGGCATCGTAGTCGAAATCCTTTTGTAATTGGGTGATGTAGCCGTATGGATCGGATATTTTGGGGGGATGGTATGTATTCACCAGAGCCCGAAGGACAGACCTGGCTTTATAGTCAGGTCGAACAATGCGTGATCTTTGCTGGAATAAGGTACGGCTCCAGCGATATGCGTTACATATCAGGGAAGCATGATAGCACTCGGTCAACAGTCCGATGAAGTCCAGGAGACGCTGGGCCACAGGATGGATACAGTCACCGGGAGTCGCATTTGGGTCAACGACGAAAACCATGTCCCCAAAGCCTTCGATCTGACAAATATGGGTGCTGTCATCACCGGTCCAAGCTACGATCCTGGCACCGGTGGGGGTATAGACGCTGCTGCTGTGATCTGGACCGGTCCACAGACCCACTGGGGAGATATCAAGGCTGGAATCTCTGAATTTCTTGTACAGCTTCATGCTGTCCACCATCCTTATACTTGATTTTGCATTCGAAACTGGGGCCGAGTGACCAGAGGGAAAGCGATGGGGGTCGTACTGTCCAGGTCTTCCCGGTGCATATCGATGCCGGTGATCTGGCTATTTTCATAAGTGGTATAGTAGTAGATGCCCCTATCCGTATTGCAACAGCAGGAATACCGGGTGATCTCATAGCTATCAGGTCCCATTCGAACACATCCCCGGGGCATAGCCACAGAACCTAGGATGTGGAAGAACTGGGAAACGCTTTCTTCTTCGCTTCCTGCTGATACTGCATTGAGCTTGACGAAAGCGGCACGAACGAATCTGGATGCGGAGGAGAAGTCACCGGGCAGGCCGATACCGCCCATACCGTTGCTGTAGGGTCTCATGGAAAAGCCTTTGGAAAAACGATCGATGGCCTGATCGGTAGAGACGTTCATGAAATTGGATAAATGATAGAGGTGGAAATCGAAGGGGGGCTCGTTGGTCAGGATACCGATCGGATCGTCATAGACCTTCAGCCCGTCGGCCATGGGTTCGGCGACGATGGAACGATCCCGGTCGGAGATGATCCAATGGAGGGGAGACAGGGGGAGCTGCTCGTTGAAGGGGATATCCACCAGCCGCAGCGTTTCCAGCTTTCGCCGTGCCTCTGGGACAGTGGCGCACTGGCCCAGGATCCAGGGGATGAACTCGAAGGGGGCCACTTCGTCAGCGTCTGATCCAGCCGGGAGATACTGTGCGTTCCGGGGGAAATTCAGGCCAGCCATGCTCAGGCCCTTTTCGTTGGTCGCTTCGTAATACAGCGGATAGGCGTCGATCACGGTAGCCATACCGATCATGGCATAGTGGTGCGTTAGGTCCGGGACCTTACGGAATCGGAAGGGGTAGTTTCGGGGGGTCACAGTGACAGTCTCATGATAACCGTATTCCAGATCCAGGTTCCGGCCAAAGTAGTGATCCTTCGTCTGATACGTGATGGCGGTACACACGGCGAAGCCCCCCTTGATCATATCTTAGCCATAGTATACCACTGTTTTGGGCTATTTACAACGGTAAAATTACAGATATCGTGGAGATCGATGAGATCGGTATATCAAACTCGGCCCTGCCGATGGGCAGGGCCGAGTGAGTGTGGTTCATAGGATCTTTTCTACGTGGAAGGTATCTCCAAGGATATACAGATAGTCGTCGATGTATACCGAGCGCATCGTGATCACGTCCCCCTCCATTGGGAGGTCCAGCAGTTCTACCAGCTCGTAGCCATCGAAATGGAGCAGGATATATCGGGTCCCGCTGTCATACCGATCGACGCCAAGCCCTATCAACTGATCGTCCCGGTCGATGTAATAGGACTTATACTGGGGGGAGAACCAGCAGTTGGAAAGCTGGTATGCGCAGTGGGACTCTACACCGGCAGATCCCTCCCGATAGATCTCGATCTTCAAGGTGTCGAAGCTGTTTCCGTAGCCGATGCCCATAAGGAAGCCATCCTTGAAATCGACTAAGGACATGGAGTAGCCGTCGATCGTTCCGGTGTCCTTATGGCTGATGTGGTCCAGGTCGCTCAGGTCGAAGAAGAACACCGGATCGGAAAGGATGATGGAGGTGCAAACGTAAGCCTGGTCGTCCTTGAAGCGAACGGACTGCACGGATTCTCCTTCCGGCGCGAACCGTTCTACGCTGGCACGGATGCTGTGATCGTGCAGATCGACGCAGTAAAGGCTGGCGTTGGTGGTCTGGTCTGTGAGGGTGACGGAAGCCAGTTCCCCATCGACCTGTTCGATCTGCGTATAGCTATCGATGGTGGTGACGATCCGGAGGATACCGTCTTTTTCATCCATACTGTACTGATCCTTCACATGGCCCTCTACGCTGAACGTCCCCTGGAGGTCCAGACCGTTCCCTGTATCGCTCAAGTGAGCGATCTGGGTCATATCGCGGACTGTCGTCTCGTGTCCGTTCTTGGTCCGGTCTGTATAACTGCGGGTCAAAAATATGTTATCGTGGGAGACGTAGACGCTGCCTGTGTAGGAAAGCAGTGCCTGTGTGTCCTTCATCTCCAGTGTTGAGACGTCCATTTTGGAGACGATGGTGTACATCGCTGAGGTGGGGGCTTCGGGGATACAGATATCCTCCATGGACAGATAGGTCATCTCCTCCGGTACGCCATGACCGGGTAGGAAGGTGGTCTCATCTTCCGGATCGAAACCGCTATCCACATAATAGTTGGAGAATATATATAGCTCCTGTCCGATCAGTCTGGAGGTCTTGTAGCTTCCAGTGATGAAGGTGTGACCTGCCTGGCGGATGTTGCAGGGATCGGAAACGTCCAAACTAAGGATGTAGAGGTATTTTTGTCCCTGGTCATGGTCATAACTGTTGGCGAGGATCGTGACCGTGTCGCAGTCCTGGGACAGGTACATTTCCTGGTCGTAGGTGTAAGTCCGGCTGCTGGTACCTTCATCCGGCTGGAGTTGATAGCTGCCGACTTGTTCGGAGTATGCTCCCTCGATCGTGTAGACCGTCAGCGTATCCTCTTTGAGGTAGAAGATGTGGCTGTCGCTGCGCTTGATCAGGTCAGCTTCTATGATGCCAGCCACCTGGACATCTGTGACTTCCTTGTAGGTACCATCATCTCCATAAATGACATCGTCGGCCTCCTGGTCAGGGATCGCTGCATCCGGAAGTGCCAGTTCGGGATGATCCAAAGGCGTTTCGCCCGTCAAGAGATCGTCTTTGGACTCGGTAAGTCGCGTTAATTCCTGGATCAGTGGCGCATAGCCCACGTCTGTCACGACTGGTGGAGACTCAGGTCGGATAGCCAGGCACAGCCCCAATACCAGTACTAGACAGCAGGACAGGGCTATAACGGTGGTGCGTGTCCTCCTTCGCTGTTTCTTCTGTTCCAGTTTACAGCGGATATCGTGGCAGCGTTCGTCATAAGTCTTCATGGTCGATACCCTCCTTTATCAATCGTTCTTTCAATGTGCGCTTGGCGCGATCATGGAGGTTGTATATCTGCTTGATGGACTTGTGCAGTATCTGGCTGATCTCCTGTGGGGAAAAACCCTCGAAGTAGGTCAGATGCAGGATCTCCCGGTACTGCTCCGGTAATCCCTGCATACAGACGTAGACCGTTTCATTCCTTGCGCGCCTGAAATGATCGGTCTCCAGGTCTCCGGAAGTCAGGACATTTTCCACATCCTCCAGCGGCACAAGTCTGCGCCGTTTTCTCAGGTGGTCGATTGCTTTGTTTCGTGCGATCTTGTACAGGTACCCATGAAGCTTGTCTCCATCGATGGACCGCTTGTTTTTCATGATCAGTGTTGCGATGGTGTCCTCCATGATATCTTCGGCTGTGGCCGCATCCTGTACATAGCAGTAGACGAAGCGGATCAGCGCATCGGAGTATGTATATACCAGTTCCACTAACGCATCATCGTCGCCTTTGAGAGATCTCTCGTATTGGTGGGAATCCTTGTCAGACATACAGATCACCTCCTCATCTATATAACGTTTCGTTTCGTGTTTTTACTCAGAAGAGATTGCAAATATTTTCGATTATGGTATACTGAAACAAAACTAATGTCAAGGAGGGGATATGGATGGACGCGACGGTCTATTTTTCCCGTGTCATCAGCCCAGAAAAGGTGCTGGAGCTGTATCGGCTGGTTGGCAAGGAGCTTCCCGGCAGGGTGGCTATCAAGCTCCATTCGGGGGAGAAAGGGAACCAGAATTTCCTGAAGCCGGAGTTTTGGAGACCTATCATCGACCATGTTGGCGGCACAGTAGTGGAGTGCAACACGGCCTACGAGGGGGAGCGCAACGTTACCGAACGCCATGTCCGTTTGCTGGCCGATCATGGATGGAGCCGATATTTCCCGGTGGATCTTCTGGATGCGGCAGGACCGGATCTGGAACTGGAGATCCCGGATGGGAAGGTGATCCGCAAGAACTATGTAGGCAAGGATCTGGCAGCCTATGATTCCATGCTGGTGCTGTCCCATTTCAAGGGCCATCCCATGGGCGGCTATGGCGGTGTGCTCAAGCAGCTGTCGATCGGTGTGGCTTCTTCCTATGGAAAAGCATTTATCCATGGAGCCGGGGAGCCGGAAAAGATCTGGACAGCGGATCATGATCTGTTCCTTGAGTCCATGGCCGATGCTGCCGGCTCGGTGATCGAGTATTTTGGTGGACGGATCGTGTATATCAACGTGATGAAAAATATGTCTGTAGACTGTGATTGCTGCGCAGTGGCGGAGGATCCCTGCATGCGGGATATTGGTATCCTGGCATCAACAGATCCTGTCGCGATCGATCAGGCTTGTATCGACCTGGTCTATGCTTCTAAAGATCCTGGTCGTGATCATCTCGTCGAACGGATCGAGACGAGGAATGGTGTCCATATCATCGAGGCTGCTGCTGCTTTGGGCTACGGAGTAAGAGGATATGAACTGATCGAGATCGATCAAAACGAAAAGGGACTGTGATGCAATGTCACTTAGTTAAGGGAAGGCACGTATCCCAAGCCTCCCCTATGAGGGGAGGTGGGCCGCCGAAGGCGGCTCGGAGGGGTGTGTGATCAGCGTAGCTGATCACCAAAAGTGTGCTTCGCACACTTTT
>JAFTKE010000142.1 GCA_017456045.1 Oscillospiraceae bacterium | reverse complement strand
GGCTCCGTCTCCTCGGGCTCCGTCTCCTCGGGCTCCGTCTCCTCGGGCTCCGTCTCCTCGGGCTCCGTCTCCTCGGGCTCCGTCTCCTCGGGCTCCGTCTCCTCGGGCTCCGTTTCCTCAGGCTCCGTCTCCTCAGGCTCTGTCGGCCCTGTAGTTCCTCCGTTCAGCGAAGGATCTTCCTGTGTCCCGCCGGGATCCGCTCCTTCGCCGACCTCCATCATCGTAGGATCCTGGATCTGATCCCAATGGGCATCCGGTCGATCCTCATGGAAAGCCGCTCCCGGCCCAAAGAGCCCCACTACCAGTGCCGCGACCAGGACCACGCACAGCCAGAAGCGAAGGAAACGACCCTGTTTCATTTTTCTCCAGTCCATACCAAAACCCTCTCATGATGTTTTTGGCCTCCGCGCACACCCACCGAAGATACGATAGCCATGCGCCGGTGTCAAAAGTCGTTGTACGCAAGCACCCAACCTGCCCGAAGGCAGGCTGGGCACTTGCGTTTTTGGATACTATCTGTTACCAGAAGGGCCAGAACCAGATCCAGTTCCAGCTGGGCTTCTTGTTTTCGGTGGCGCCGCACTGGGTGCAGACACCATCCTCATAGTCGTGGCCGATGGTCTCCACATAGCTGTCGGTGTAGCTGTCGCCGCACTTCTGACAAGTGTGGGTGGTATAGCCCCTTTCGGTGCAGGTAGGATCAGTGACAACGGAAGTGTAGGAATGCTCACATCCTTCCTCTTCATCATCCCCCCAGCCGCCGAACCACTTCTCAAACCAGCTCTGCCAGCTGGGCTTTACAGGAGTGGTAGGAACGGAAGTTTCCTCTTCCTCACCGCACTCCGTGCAGACGCCATCTTCGAAGTTATGACCCGCTGCAGGGATCTCTTCCTGTGCGACCAGAACCTCGCCACACACAGAGCAATGCTTGCCTTCGGTCAGGCCGGTCTCGGTACAAGTAGCTTCAACAGCTGCGTCAATAACTTCGGTGTGCCCCAGAGCGGCAGTCTTGTCAGCGATATAGCTCTCGCCGCACTCACAGGTGTAGGTGGTGTAACCACCTTCAGTGCAGGTGGGTTCGGTGACAACAGCGGTGTAGCTGTGCTCATGAGGTTCCACATAGTCAGGATCCTCTGCACCGCACTCGGTGCAGATACCGTCCTCAAAGTTATGATCCAGAACGGGAATTTCCTCCTGCTCAACCAGAGTCTCGCCACAGACGGCGCACTTCACACCGTCGGTCAGGCCGGTCTCGGTGCAGGTGGCTGCCTTACCGGGCACGGTTTCCTCGGTATGGCCCAGAGCTGCGATCTCTTCCTGAGCAACCAAAGTCTCGCCGCAGACAGCGCACTCCACGCCGTCAGTCAAACCAGTCTCGGTACAGCTGGCAGCCTCGCCGGGGACGGTCTGCTCGGTGTGCCCCAAAGCAGGGATCTCTTCCTGCTGAGCCAGGGTCTGGCCGCAAACGGAGCATACCATACCGTCAGTCAGACCCGTCTCGGTGCAGCTGGCAGACTCGCCGGGCACGATTTCCTCACTGTGCCCCAGAGCGGCAGTCTCGTCAGCCGTGTAGCTGTCGCCGCAATCACAGGTGTAAGTGGTGTAGCCGCCCTCAGTGCAGGTGGGATCGGTGACCACAGTCTCATGGCTGTGGACATGAGCCCCCTCCTCCACAGTCAGGATCACGCCACCGGGGGTGGAAACGATGTCATCCGGGCACTCCATGCCGTACTGACCAGGCATGGCCACGATGTACTTTCCAGGCTCCAGATCAGAGGTATCCAGAAGGATCTGGCCGTTCTCATCCGCATAGCCCAGATAGTTCCACTGGGTCACGTCTCCGTCAGCCAGCTCGTCCACGCTGATATAGTAGACATCAGGCATATAGGTGACCAGGTTCTGAGCAGTGCCATCGGTGTTGCCCATGTTGGGACCGGCGCACCACAGAGTCAGAGTGACCTCCTCACCCTGGGTGGGCATCTCGTTGTCGGCAACGATGTAGTTGAAGATACTGGTGGAATCGTTATAGAAGCTGTAGCTGACGAACTGACCCAGGGTGACGATATCGCCATCGGACAGCAGGATCTGATCCGAGGTAGCGCCCCAGCCCTCAGAGGCCAGAGGATACTCGTAGTTCAGATAGTAGTTCAGGTTCATATCGTAGTCCCAGAAGTAGTTCAGGAAGCTGGAACCGACGCTGCCGCCAAGGTCGAACACGGTGGTGCCCATATAGCCCGCCTCATACAGATAGCCCTGGCCCGCGTCCTCCGGGGACAGACCCAGATAGACCGTCTCAGTGGCGTACAGGAACAGGTGCAGCATGGTGACCTTACCCTCGTAGGGCTCCACATTCTCGAAATCATTGTCGCCGATATTGCCGCTTTCGCTGCCATATTCCTCAGACTGGAAGTAGAAATCCTCCAGACCATACAGTGCCAGATCGAAGTAAGGAACGGTGATCTCCCGCAGGGCTGCCACGCCGCCCTCGCCCATCATGTACTGATCATCGTGGGAAGCGGAGAAGAATACAGTGACCGACTCGTAGGAGGGAGCCACATAGTCGGGATCCTCCGCACCGCAGACGGCACAGGAGCCATCCTCATAAGAGTGCCCCAGAGCGGCAGTCTCATCAGCCGTGTAGCTGTCACCGCACTCGCAGGTATAAGTGGTGTATCCACCCTCAGTGCAGGTGGGATCAGTGACCAAGGTCTCATAGCTGTGTTCGTGAGGAGGTTCCTCAACGACGATAGTCACATGGTACCACTTGTTCGCGCTGTCGCTAACGCAGAAGGAAGTGCCACACTCTTCCAGGTCAATGGTCGCCTCAGTTACATTGCCTGCGAACTCCTCCCAGTTGTGGGAGCCGTTGTAAACGTACATCTGGCCATATACGACCTCGTCGGTGATGTTCAGGAAGGTGACTTCGGTGGTACCGGCGGGAACGGTGACGTTCAGCTTCTGGGCCTGCATAGTTCCGCAGGTCTCGGTGCCATTGTCCACCAGATCCATCTCCTCGTCACCAACGAAAACAGTGATGCCATATTCGGATTTGTACTCGGGATCGACCGTTCCTGCCTCGCCGCCCTCAACGGTCAGCAGCATGACAGCAGGGCTGGAGGTATCGGTAACGATGTAGTAGGTGCCGAGTTCCAGATCCGTGGTATCCACGGTGACCTTGCCGCCGTCATCGGTGGTGGCAACATAAGTGCCATTGACAGGATCCACATCGATGGTGTCCTCGGTGAACAGGTAGACCTTATGGCCCGCGCCTGCATTGTAAACGGGGGTGGTGTAATTGGCGTTGTCCTGGCCGGTGTAGAACAGGGTCAGGTCAAAGCTCTCACCGACCTTGGCGGTCTTGGTGACCAGAGCCTTCTCTCCGAAGTGATGGTAGGTACCCACATTGCCGGAGTTGTTGTTATAGCGCATGGAAACAACATCGCCGTCGCTGAGCTTGATCTGATCGCAGGTAGCGCCCCAGCCGGGAGCGCCCAGGGGGTACTCATAGTTGACATAGTAGTTGAAATCGGAGCCGAAGTCCCAGAAGTTGAAGAACGCGGATCCGGCGGTGGCGCTGTAAACACTGAAGCCGTTCCATCCACCCTCATTGGCCAGCCAGCCCTGACCGGCATCAACGGGATCCAGACCGTTGTAGTAAACTTCGGTGACCCAGATCAGCATATGCAGCAGGGTGACCACGCCGTCGGCAGTTTCAGCGGTGCCGGGGGCCTGGCTTGCCTGGCCATCCACATAGCAGTCGGGGTTGTAGTACAGGTACTCCATGTCGTACAGGGCCAGATCGAAGTAAGGAATGGTCACTCCCTCCAGCGCCCAGATGATGCCGCCCTGCTCCACGAAATACTCGCTCTCCTCCACAGAGAAGTAGACATCCACATCGCCGTCATTGGGGATCGGATCCACACCTTCCACGGTGATCACCAGATCTTCGGTAACATTGGTCACGGTGTATACGCCGTTCTCGTCGGCGGATACTTCCTCGCCGTTGACCTTGACCACCATGTTGGTAGCGTCATAGCCATTCTTGACATCGATGGTGAAGGAGTAGTCCTCACCGGTCTTGACATAGCCCGCGCCATCAGTGGTGTAGCCGTTACCGACAGCCAGAGTCACCAAGAAGATGGTAGTGTCCTCAGCATAGGAGAAGGTAAATCCTTCAATGACTTCGGTTCCGCTGGCCTTCCAGAAGCAGGGGGCGGTACCGGTGTAGGGCTCCTCCACGATGATGTCTGCGATAGGCAGCTCCACAGTGACGGAACCATCTGCATTCTCAGTAGCGGGCCAGAACTTATCGGGGCAATGAGAGCCGTCGAACTTCCACTCGACCACATGGGCCTGACCGTTACCGGCGCTAATGGTGTTGGCGGGATAAGTAACATAAGCATAGCTGGAACCTCTGGGGACCACCACATGATAATAGGGGACCCAGCCATCGATCATCTCCTGCTCGGTGACGATCACATCGCCATCCATATCGGTAACGATGCTCTGATATGCGCCGACCTTTTCCTGCTCAGTCACGAACACATGGTAGTACTCACCGCCACAGTTGATGCACAGGCCGTCATAGTTGACGATGTCAGCCTCGAATGCAGGCATGGCATTGCCGCCAAAGGTGTGATCAGCACCCTCGACCATGTACTGGATGTTGGCGTAGTTTGCGGTGGCACCTTCCTTCAGCTCAACGGTCACAGTGGTGGTTCCGGCAGGGACTGTAACACTGAAGATCTGGACCGCATCGCTGATATAGCGGCTGTCGCAGCCTTCCTGTGTACCGCCGTCTACCAGTTCCATCTCCACATCGTTGACCTTGATGACGAACTGTGCATTTTCCGCCGGATCTGCCACATAGTCGGGATCCGCCACGCCGCAGTTGGCACACGTGCCATCCTCATAGCTGTGGCCGGAGCAGACGGTGATCTCCACCTCGTCATAGGTCTTCGACAGGATGTACTCGCCGGTAGCCGTGCAGATCTGCACATCCAGGTGCAGTCCTGCCTGGATCGCCGCTTCGGTGGTCAGTTCATTGGCGGTGAACGCGATGGTGACCACAGTGCCGGCGGGGAACTCCGTCGCCGTGGAGGTGGTGGAGAACCAGTTGAACTGGACACGGTCGATCTCCTGCCCCAGCTCCGTCACATTCGTACGGTTCACGCAGGTCAGGTAGGAATATGCCTCGGCCGCTGTACAGGACACATAGGTCAGTTCCTCATCGTCATAATACAGCTCGCCCTGGATCATGGTCGCTCCCTGATCCTCGGTGATGGTCTCATCGAGGGTGACGGTAACGGTGACCGTATCACCGGCCTCGATGGTGGTGTCGTCGAAGCTCAGCTCGAAGTCTGCGGCGATGACCGGAAAGACCAAGCTGCAGATCATCGCAAGAGCCACAACGACAGAAATGATCCTTTTCATACAAAATCTCCTTTGCATATGCGGGACAGGGATCTCTGTCCCAAAATTGTGTATGCGAACGCCATGATGGCGCTAAGCGGGGTCAACACCGGCCTGCCCCGGCACGGATATCCGCCGAAGCATCTGACTTAAGCTGCGCATCTCTATTTCTAAAGCGCACAGTTTGTAGGTCTTCTGACTCACACGTTCGGACGACACGAGATCGCCCACGCCGCTCCCCGCCTTCTCAGGTTTCCCCAATGACCCGCTTTCGCGGAAAGGGAGACGGCTCCGTGCTCACAGCACAGCGGATCAGATCCGCCGTGTCCCGGTCTTCCACCGGATTCCCTTGTTCAGCAGAACAAGAATGCGTGTCTCATGGATCTCCAATCGGTCGCGCATTTGCCACAAAATAAGCCGGTCCTCTATATGCGACCGCCAATCATTGGCGGCTGGTCTCGTTTCTCTTGATACCGCCCGGTCAGCGGGCGGTATCAAGAAGGGTAAAAGCTGATCCAAATGGCGATCAGACTGCTTTTACGAGAAGCGTCGTTCCCATGGCCGCTCCTCTTATTACAGATCTGCGAAAGGGAAAACAGATCTGGTAATAACATCATCCCATATTGCCTGCTTTTTCTCTCTTTTTTCGCTGCTCCCTGAGCCTCTGCTGCGCCCGCTCCTTTTTCATCGCCTTTCTTTCGCGATAAAGGAGCTTTTGCTGTTCGACTGTTTCCTGATATCGGATGAACTGAGATAGCCTGTTAGCTGTGACGGGACGTGGCAGCCTCGCCGCTTCCAAAGCCCGATCCCAGGATCCAAAACGCCGGCAGATCATCTCTCCACCAACGATCTCCTTGGGCCAGGGCGAATGGCCCAGCCGCTGGGCACATCCTCTCAAATGATCCGCAAGCTGTCCATCCGTATCGGACCCATGCTCCAGCTCGAACTGTTCCTCCTGGGCCTGCAACGCCTCCGCGACCATGCGGCGGATCACCGCATCATAAATATCATTCCTGCTGGCATTTGGCATATGTCTCTCTCTTTCCTGTAAATAATAAAAGCGCCGGTATACAAACCGACGCTCGTCCAAAAATGGGCGCACTCCCCCCTATGGCAATGCTGTCAGCTTGGTGTAGGGCGGGGGCTTGCCCCCGCCGGTGCACTTGATAAGGCATGTGCACAACGAAGGCTTTTCCCGCAAATCGCGTGCGATTTGCGGCGGCGGGAGCAAGCCCCCGCCCTACGGTCTGTTAAGTTGACAGCATCGTCTCCAATGGAGATCATGCGTGTACACCTTGAGATACGCGTCGCAGTATACGAAAATTCCTCGTCGTACCATGTAAGTCTCCTGGCTTGCGCTTCGATCTCGATCACAGTCCCATTCCTACCTTCTCAGAAATAACTTCCAATGGCGGACTTTCGTCCAACGGTCTCCCGTTTCGGATGGTCCTTCGCGCTCACAGTACCGGTCGTGAGGGTCTTAGCCCGTTCATCTAAAGGCAAATACCTGGATATCTCTATCTGTACGGTAAATGCCAGCATGGTACGAATCGCTATGAAATTGTAAAAATAAAAAAGCCGCCATGGCAAAATGCCAAAGCGACCGATTTTCCCGCCCCTAAGCTTGTCCCTCGTCATGGGATGGACATACCACCCCCATAACGCCCTTCAAGTTCGAACATCACTGGTCTTCTGGCTCATGCATTGGGAAGCACACGCTTCTGCGTTCGTATCCCGCCTTCTCAGGTTTCCCCAATGACCGGATCGCTCCATGGATACGAACTCCTGCATTTACAGCAACGGGCAAAGCCCCGGACTCCAACCGGGTTTCCTGATCACCGCACCTGCCTAAGGGCAGTCTTGATGGGTGACGTGATGCAGCTTATACAGTTACAGATCTGTTTCGATGCCAGGACACACTGACACCATCTGTTTACGATGGCATTATACCACGCCCATGCCAAAAGTCAATAGACACGGTGGGAATAATGCCCGCTGACGTTCCTCCAAATGGATGTCCTTCCCAGCGGCTGAATATTGTGACAACTCCCAGTTGATTGATCCAAAATCCGATGATATAATGGACCCGTATCGTGGGAAACAGGTGCGAATCCTGTACGGGCCCGCCGCCGTGATGTGCTGGCAGAAGCAGCACCAAGTCGGTTACACGGTAAAACCATCTCATTTATAAGCTGCGAGTACCGGCATGGAGAAAAACGCTTATAAGGAGAGACCCGAAATGAAGAAACTTCTTTCCCTGCTGCTGGCCCTGACCATGATCTTCAGCCTGGCCGCCTGCAGCACCGCTGACTCCGGTGAGACCACCGAAGCCACCCCCGCCGGGACCACCGAAGCGCCCACCACCGAGAGCACCGCTCCCACCGAAGAGCCGGTCGCAGGTGCCGCGTTCACAGTAGTGGTCACCGATCTGGACGGCACGGAGACCACCTTCCAGTACACCTCCGAAGCCGCCACCGTTGGCGAAGCACTGCTGGCCGAGGGTCTGATCGCCGGTAACGACAGCGATTACGGCTTGTACGTCACCACTGTCAACGGCATCACCGCCGACTGGACCACCGAAAACGCCTACTGGGCCTTCTACATCGACGGCGAATACGCCCAGACCGGCGTGGATGCCACCGAGATCACCGATGGAGCCACCTACTCCTTCGTCAAGACCGTGTCCTACAACGTCCTGGGCGAAGGTGCCACCACCTTCTATTTCACCGCCAAGGACCTGGACGGCTCTGTCACCAAGTATGAGATCCACACCGATGCCACCACCGTGGGCGAAGCCCTGGTCGCTCTGGACGTGATCGCCGGTGAGGACAGCGCCTACGGCCTGTACGTCACCACTGTCAATGGCATCACCGCCGACTGGGACACCGAGAACGCCTACTGGGCCTTCTACATCGACGGCGCGTACGCCCAGACCGGCGTAGACTCCACCGAGATCACCGCCGGTGCCACCTATGAGATGGTCAAGACCGTCTCCTACACCACCCTGGGCGAGGGCGCCACCACCATCTACGTCACCGTGCAGGATGTGGACGGCACCGTCAGCAAGTTCCAGGTCAACACCGATGCCGCCACTGTCGGCGAGGCCCTGCTTAACGTGGAACTGATCGCAGGCGACGAAAGCGACTATGGGCTGTATGTCACCTCCGTGAACGGCATCACCGCCGATTGGGACACCGAGAAAGCCTACTGGGCCTTCTACATCGGCGAGGAATACGCCCAGACCGGCGTGGATTCCACCGAGATCGTGGCTGACACGACCTACACCTTCGTAAAGACCATTTCCGAAGAATGACCCAATAGACCCCACAGGCCGCTGGCGCATGACGCGCCAGCGGCCTGTTTCCTTTATACCGTACTTGCCCCGCCGCCGCAAATCGCTTGCGATTTGCGGAAAACGTCTTCACAGCGTGCCCAAAGGGAGGGCAATACTTTCCACTCAACGGATCTTATACCGCATACAAGGTCTTCCGCCAGTCCCATAATCCATCTGGCTCTCCACGATGCCCGCATCCGCCAGATAGCCGAGATACCTTCTGACCGTGACACCGGTGAGCCCCACCTGCTCGGCGATCGACTCTCCGGTGGCCCACTGCCGATCCCGCTCCATATGTGCCACGATCCGCTGCAGCGTCTGCTCCTGGATCCCCTTTGGATGAAGATCCTCATGCTTACGCCGGGTAGCGTCGATGATATGATCGATGCTTTTCTGATCCAGCGTATCCAGCTCCTTCAACGCATCGGTATGGGCGATGAATTTATCCAAAGCCATCCGGAACCGCTCGAAGGTGAAGGGCTTCACCAGATAGTCCACCACACCCAGATGCAGCGCCTCTTCCAGAGCCTCCCGCTCGTTTGCGGCGGTGACCATGATGGCATCCACACCGATCTTCCGCTTCCGGATCTGCCTCAGGGTCTCGAAGCCATCCATCTGAGGCATATACACATCCAGGATCAGAAGATCCACTTCGTTCTCCGCCAAAAAGTCCAGTGCGGAAAGACCGTCCTTGCACCGACCCGCCACCTGGAACTGCTGGCACCGGCAGACATACCGCTCGTTGATCATAGCCACCATGGGATCGTCCTCGACGATCAATACACGATACATTTGGTCACGCCTCCTTTGAAAAACGAACGGAAACAGAGGTGCCTGTCCCCTGCTGCGACTCCACTGTGATGCAGCCTCCCAGCGCTTCCACCAGCGCTTTCACTTGATGCAGCCCGGTGCCCCGCCCCTGGCCTTTGGTAGAATATCCGTTCTCGAAGATCCGGTCCATGTCCGCCGACGGGATGCCCACACCGGTGTCCTCCACCGTGATCAGCACCGCCCCTGGACGGGAGAAGATCCCAAATCGCAGCTCCTTGGTCCCGTCATATGGGGCCTTGCTGTCCATGGCCTCGAAAGCATTCTCGATCAGGTTCCCGATCACCGTCACCAGCGTCTCCGGGCTCAGGTGCAGGTCGCTGCCGGAATAGCCACAACCCTCCCGCAGGACGAATTTGATATCCAGCTCCGCAGCCCTGGCGGTCTTACCGATCAGCAGCGCCGCCACGGCAGGCTCCCCCACCGCTCCCATGATGCTGCTGATGGTGCGCCGCTGGAGGATCGAGATGTTTTCGATGTAAGCGGTGGCCTCCTCATACATCTCCATTTGGATCAGCCCCAGGATCACATGGAGCTTGTTGGTGAAATCATGGTTGTTGGCCCGCATGGAATCCACCAGATACCGAGTGCCCGTCAGATCCTCCATGAGCCTTGTATATTCCGTCCGGTCATGCAGGATTCCAATCGCGCCGATGATCTGTCCATCCTCTTTGATAGGGACCCGGTCCACCAGCACCTCAGCGCCATGGATCTGACCGTGGATATTGAACTCCCGGTCCTCCTCCTTCAAGATCCCCTTCAGCCAGGGGTCGGCCAGTGTTCCACCCACTGCCGCTCCCCCCAGCATGGACAGTGCGGCATGATTGGAGAACTGCACCTTCCCCTCCCGATCCACAGCCAGGACGCCCTCGTTCAGAGATTCCAGGATGTTGTCCCGGATCTGATACATGGCGGTGAACACATCCGGCTCATAGCCCAGCAGGCTTTCCCGGATCTTGCCGGACAACTCCGACGCGATCATCAGCTCCATGAACACCGCGCACAGGGTGATCAGCAGGAAGATGAACACCGTCTGGAGGGTCTGCTCCCGGATGTTCTCCATCAGCATCACCGCGATCACGAACCCCCGGTAGTTCCCCTCTTGATCATAGATCGCCGCATAGGCTCTGCGCTGGGTACCCGAGGGACCGGTATCGTTGGCTGAATAATATTCTCTGATGCCCGGCTGGAATTCTGGGAGCGTGCCGTCATACGCCGAGCCGATCAATGCATGATTGGAATGATACAAACGAACACCATCCACGCCCACGATGGAGATCACATCGATATCCCCCAGCGAATCCTTCAGTGAATCCAGATACCCCATCAGCGCCTGGGGGCCACCGTCGATCAGCAGAGGCGATCGAGCGATGGTCTCCGCCACGTTTTGAAGGTTTTGATACCGCTTTTGGTTCTCGAAACAGAAGTTGATCGCGATCCCGGACCCGCCCAGGAACACCGCCAGTGTCAATATCAGGATCAGCTGGGTCCGCAGCAGCCGTTTATGGATGCTCTTCAACGTATCACGTCGGGGCTGTTTTTCCATATCCTCGCCTCCCAGCAGATCTTACCACCGATCGCTGTAAAAATCAATTCGATAACTTTGGAAACCGACTTTTGAAAGTAAAAAAACCGCCCTCCTTCCGGGAAATGCTTTTCTAATTTACGAATGATCGCGTTCGTCACCGGATCATGCTATGCTTCCTTCGACAACACAAAAGGAGAGAAAAACCATGAGTTCCATTTTCGAATCGATCATGCTGATCTGCTTCGGCCTGTCCTGGCCTCTGAACGTGGTCAAGGCCTACAAGGCAAGGACCGCCAAAGGCACCAGCCTCCCCTTCATCCTGCTGATCATCACAGGCTATGTAGCAGGCATCACCGCCAAGCTGGTCTCCGGACAGATCAACTACGTACTGGCAGTCTATCTGCTGAATCTGGCGATCGTATCCCTGAACGTGGTGGTGTATTGCAGGAACGCAGCGCTGGACAGAAAATGCGCCAAGGCTTGAAGGAGGTATGACCATGGATCGTCAGATCGATACCTATCAAGCTCTGAACGCTCTTGCCAGCCCCGGCGGCGTGGTGATCTTCGGTGGGAGCGAGGATAAGCGCATCCCACTGTGCGAGCTGAAGCAGGCCTTCCAGCTGCGGGAGGACTTCTATGACCTCAGCATCGCCGACCTGACCATCGCGGACGCCCCGGAGTTCTTCGACCGCTGCATCGCTCCCCTGGCCCCCGCGACGCTGCTGCTCCACCTGGGCGAAGCAGACCTCCATACCTTTGAACTTGATCCCAGCACCTTCCACCGTACATACGGCATCCTGCTCCATCACATCAAGACTTCCTGCAAAAAATGCGACATCGCGGTCATCTCCCTAAAAGAGACTGGCACGGACCCCCGGATCAAGCAGATGAACGAACACCTGCGCATGATCGCCGAAAGCGAACGCTGCCCCTATTTCGATCTGTCCACCATGCAACTATGGGATCCCAAACAGACCCGGGACGTGATGTCCTTCCTCTATTCCACCGGTTTCGTCCGCCCCCTGAAGCAAAATCGCCCCCTCTACGATCTGGTCAAGATATTGTTCCACCACACCTGACCATCCGACCCCATAGCAAAAAACACATCGGGCATCCCCATCCAGGGTCACCCGATGTGTTTTTTATCTTGATCCCACACCCACCATCGACATAGGACCCTCCACCTTGTCAATAAAACTATAGATCATCGTTTAGCGTAGTATTTAATACAGCAGCCATCGGCCGCCAAGCGCCCCAAAGGGGCGCAATGCCTTCATCTCCGCGCTAAGAGCCGGCTTCGCCGGTCATGCTCCGAAACTTGATAAGCGGGCGCAGCCCTTTGGGGAAGGCTTTAGAAACGTATACGATGATCGTAGTCATCATCCAACACAGCCAGACCACACCATCTGTAGGGGAGGGTCTCTGACCCTCCCG
>JAFTKE010000141.1 GCA_017456045.1 Oscillospiraceae bacterium | reverse complement strand
GCTCCGCACTAGGCTCTGGAGTAGGCTCCGCACTGGGTTCCGGAGTAGGCTCCGCACTGGGTTCCGGACTGGGCTCCGGACTGGGCTCCGGAGTGGGTTCCGGAGTGGGTTCCGGAGTGGGTTCCGGAGTGGGTTCCGGAGTGGGTTCCGGACTGGGCTGCTCGGAAGGCTCCGGATCCGGCTCCACAGAAGGCTCGGTGGTAGGAAGAGCAGGGTTCTCCCCTACAGGCGCCGAAGATCCTGACGGTGCTGCAGGGGCACAGGCTCCAAGAGAAAACAGCATCACGGCCGCTAGCAGCATACAAAGAATTCTCACTCTCATCTCTATTCCCTCCATTAACCATGGAATGATACAACGCATTATAGCACGTTTACTCCCTGCAGACAACAAAAAGCACCCCTTCGCAAATGCGAAGGGGTGCTTTTTCATTCGTTGATTGCTCCCGAATTACACGAGCTGCAGAATGGCAACCTCGGCGGCGTCGCCGCGGCGGGGGCCCATCTTCAGAACGCGGGTGTAGCCGCCGTTGCGATCAGCATACTTGGGGCCGATCTCCTTGAACAGCTTCTGAGCCACGTCTTCCTTGGTCACATAGGCCAGGACCTGGCGGTAGGCAGCCAGATCGTTCTGCTTGGCCAGAGTGATCATCTTCTCGGCAATGGGGGCGACCTCCTTAGCGCGGGCGTAGGTGGTCTTGATCTGACCATTCTCCAGCAGGTAGGTGGTCATGGCGCGCAGCATGGCGCGGCGCTGATCGCTGGTTCTGCCCAGCTTACGATTGTGAGCCATTTTTAAGCACTCCTTCGACCTCGCGTTGCGAGATCACATAATAGATTCGTTCTGACACCCTTCCGGGACCTTACGGTGCATGAGGCGGAACGTTACATACCCTCACGCTGCCGGCTGGGGAACCTTGTCCCCTGCCTGGTTTAAGCGGTCGGGCCGGCTTGCGCCGACCCGGACGCAGAAACTTAGATGCTATCATGCCTCGCCTGTTCGCGACGCGCGGCTTCCCCCCGACTCGGGCTGGTCTTGGCCGAGATTCCTCGGCCTCGCTCGCCCTCGCTTCGGTCCATCCGCGCTGCTCACGACGGCTCAGACACTTAGATAGACTCCTCGCTGGCCAGGGACAGACCCATCATAGCCAGCTTGTTGATGACCTCTTCCAGGGACTTGCGGCCCAGGTTGCGGACCTTCATCATCTCGTCTTCGGTCTTGGAGATCAAGTCCTCGACGGTGTTGATGTTGGCGCGCTTGAGGCAGTTGAAGGAACGGACGGACAGATCCAGCTCTTCGATGGTCAGCTCCAGAACCTTGTCGCGCTGAGCCTCAGCCTTCTCGACCACGGTAGCCTTGGAGCCCATGGTCTCGGACAGGTCAGTGAACAGGGTGAAGTGATCCACCAGGATGCGGGCGCCGAGAGAAACGGCGTCACGGGCGGAGATGGTACCGTTGGTCCAGACCTCCAGAGTCAGCTTGTCGTAGTCGGTGGCATCGCCCACACGGGTGTTCTCCACGGTGTAATTGACCTTACGCACGGGAGTGTACACAGAGTCAACGGGGATCACCCCGATGATGGTCTGGGCGGTCTTGTTGCGGTCGGCGGTCACGTAACCGCGGCCCTGAGAGAAGGTAAGCTCCATATTCAGGGTGGCGTCGGGACCCAGAGTGGCAATGTGATGCTCGGGATTGAGCACTTCCACGTCGCTGTCGGCCTTGATGTCGCCGGCGGTGACAACGCCCTCGCCGTTGGCCTCAATGTAGACAGTCTTCACGCCCTCGCTGTACAGCTTGGCGATGATACCCTTCACGTTCAGGACGATCTCAGTGACATCTTCCTTCACACCGGGGATGGTGCTGAACTCGTGCTGGACACCGGCGATCTTGATGCTGGTAACAGCAGTGCCGGGCAGAGAGGACAGCAGAATACGACGCAGAGAGTTGCCGATGGTGGTGCCGTAGCCGCGCTCCAGGGGCTCAACTACATACTTGCCGTAGGATTCATCGCCCACGTTCTCGATGCACTCGATACGGGGCTTCTGGATTTCTACCATATCGTGATTACCCTCCTTTTACTGTGGCAGAATGTGCCAGGAAATAAGTGCTGGGGAAAAATGAGGGGAGTTGTATTACTTGGAGTACAACTCAACGATCAGGTTGACGGCAACCTCGAAGTCCAGATCCTCACGGCCGGGCATGGCAACGATCTTGCCCTCGAGAGGAGCGTTCTTGCTCTTCTCGATCCACTTGGGAGCGGCAACAAACTTGTCATCCTCAACGACCTTCTTGAACTTGGCGTTGGAACGGCTCTTCTCGCAGACGGCAACAGTCTCGCCCACCTTGACCAGGTAGGAGGGGATGTTGACGCGCTTGCCGTTGATGGTGAAGTGACCGTGGTTGACCAGCTGACGAGCCTCGCGGCGGGTGTTGGCCAAACCCAGACGGAACACAACGTTGTCCAGACGGCGCTCCAGCAGGGTCATCAGCTCATCGCCGGTGTTGCCCTTCATGCGAGCGGCCTTCTCATAGTAGGAATGGAACTGCTTCTCGAGAACGCCGTAGATAAACTTGACCTTCTGCTTCTCGTTCAGCTGCAGAGCGTACTCGCTCTTCTTGCTCTTGCGCTGGGGGCCGGGGTTACGGTTGGACTCCTTGTTGACACCCATCACAGAGGGGGAAATGCCCAGCGTTCTGCAACGCTTCAGATAGGGCTGCATATTCTTAGCCATGTTGGTTCTCCTCCTTCCAGATTACACGCGGCGGCGCTTGGGGGGACGGCAGCCGTTGTGAGGAACGGGAGTGACGTCCTTGATCAGGGTGACTTCCAGACCCACAGCCTGCAGGGCGCGGATGGCAGCCTCACGACCCTGACCGGGGCCCTTAACGTACACCTCAACGCTCTTCAGACCGCACTGCTCGATGGCAGCATTGGCAGCGGTCTCAGCAGCGGTCTGGGCGGCGAAGGGAGTGGACTTACGGGAACCGCGGAAGCCCATCTCGCCAGAGGAAGCCCAGGACAGGGCGTTGCCCTGCATATCGGTCACGGTGACCATGGTGTTGTTGAAAGAGGAACGGATGTGCACCTGACCCTTTTCAACGTTCTTGCGCTCGCGACGGCGCTTGATAACTTTCTTATTAGAAGCCATTGTGACTATCCCTCCTTACTTCTTCTTGTTAGCGACGGTACGCTTGGGACCCTTACGGGTACGAGCGTTGGTCTTGGAGCGCTGTCCACGCACAGGCAGACCCTTGCGGTGACGCAGGCCGCGATAGCAGCCAATCTCGGTCAGGCGCTTGATGTCCATTGCAACGTTACGACGGAGGTCGCCTTCCACGACATAGTCGCGAGCGATGATCTCACGCAGCTTAGCCTCTTCGGCGTCGGTCAGATCCTTCACGCGGGTATCAGGGTTGATGCCTGCAACTTCCAGGATCTTGGTAGCGCTGGTGCGGCCAATACCATAAATATAGGTGAGTCCGATTTCGACTCGCTTTTCCTTGGGCAGATCAATGCCAGCAATACGTGCCATAGTTCTCTTACGCCTCCTTTAACCTTGTCTCTGCTTGTGCTTGGGGTTCTCGCAAATGACCATAACCTTGCCCTTGCGCTTGATGATCTTGCACTTTTCGCACATGGGCTTGACAGACGGTCTGACTTTCATAATAAAAACCTCCTGTTAATGCCTTGATGGCCCCACGCAGCCACGTTTGTCCTGGGCCGTTCAGACCCCTTCGGAGGCAAGGCCCCGGAAGGTCGGACACGTTGACCGCGCGGTCGTTTATACTTACTTTTTTATTTGCTGCGCCAGGTGATACGGCCGCGGGTCAGGTCATAGGGAGACATCTGAACCGTGACTTTGTCGCCGGGCAGGATGCGGATGAAGTTCATCCGCAGTTTACCGGAAATGTGGGCCAGAATAATGTGGCCGTTACCGATGTCCACGTTGAACGTGGTGTTGGGCAGGGCTTCGGTGACAACGCCCTCCAACTCGATCATATCGTCTTTTGCCAAAGCGTCATACCTCCATATTGTCTCGAAGTTGTGCCAGCGCAGCCCGGAGCTCTTTGTCTCCGACGGGCTGTCCGGCCCGGACTTTTTCAAGAGTGGGGTGCTCCCAGTCCCCCACAAACGCAACGTGCTTCACGTTCTTTTGTTTGGGACTGCTCACCCGCCGTCGTTTCCCATCAGCCAGCAACAGTCGCTCGCCGTCTGTGTCCAGGACGCAGAACAGCTCACCGCTGTCGTGACCGCTCAGAGATCGAACGATCTGGGCTTTTTCAAACCTCATGGCCTGCTCCTTATTCAGTCACAGGTTGTGAGGATCTCGGGGTCGCCGTCGGTGATGAGGATGGTGTTCTCGTAATGGGCTGCCAGAGAGCCGTCCGCCGTAACGGTGGTCCAGCCATCTTTCAGAACCTTTACCTGCCAACCGCCCACACACACCATGGGCTCCACCGCGATGGTCATACCCGGCATCAGCCGGGCGCCGTGTCCGGCGGGTCCGTAGTTGGGCACCTCAGGCGCTTCGTGGAGCTTCGCTCCGACGCCGTGGCCAACGAAATCCCGTACCACAGAGTAGCCGTGCTTCTCCACATACTGCTGAACAGCATGGGAAATGTCGGACACTCTCTGGCCGGCTCTGGCGAACTTCATGGCTTCCCAAAAGCTCTGCTCAGTGACCTCGACCAGGCGCTTGGCCTCATCGCTCACCTTGCCGCAATAGAAGGTCGCCGCGCAGTCGCCGTGGAAGCCGTCCACATAGGCTCCCACATCTACGCTGACGATGTCACCCTCTTTGAGCACCACCTTTTTGGAGGGGATGCCGTGGATGACTACGTCATTCACCGAAACACAGGCAGAGCCGGTAAAGCCGCCGTATCCCAGGAAGGAGGGTTTCCCTCCCTGACTTTCGATGAACTTGCGTACTGCGGTATCTATCTCAAGGGTTGTGACGCCGGGGGCTACCAGTTCTCCCGCAAGCTTGCGGGCCGCCGCGGTGATCCGCCCGGCTTTGCGCATACAGTCCAGTTCTCTGGACGACTTGAGTGTGATCAGCTCCATACTCAAACCTTGATCGCATCCAGGATGGCGCGGGTATTCTCTTCGAGAGTACCGGTGGTGGCCACGGGAGTGAGCACGCCGCGCTCGGCGTAGAACTCCTTCAGAGGCTCGGTTTCAATATGGTAGATTTCCAGGCGGTGCTTCACGGTCTCGGGCTTGTCATCCTCACGCAGCTCCAGCACGCCGCCGCACTTGTCGCACACGCCCTCCTGCTTGGGGGGGACATTGTGGATGTGGTAGGTGGCGCCGCAGCCGGCGCAGAAACGGCGGCCTTCCATGCGCTCCTCGATCTCCTTGTCGGAGATCTCCAGGGAGATCACATGGTCGAAGAGGATTCCGGCCTTCTCCAGGGCGACGGCCTGGGCGATGGTGCGGGGCACGCCGTCCAGGATGTAACCGCTCTGGCAGTCGGACTCTTCCAGACGCTCGGCAATGATGCCGATGATGACCTCATCGGGCACCAGCTTGCCGGCCTCCATGTAGCTCTTGGCCTGAAGGCCCACGGGCGTGCCGTTACGCACGGCAGCCCGCAGGATGTTACCAGTGGAAATCGTGGGAATGTTCAGAGTGTCACTAAGAACCGCACCCAGAGTTCCCTTTCCGGCGCCGGGGGCGCCAAGCATGATCAGTTTCATAGGGGTCTCACCTATCTTACTCGAGGAAGCCCTTATAGTGACGCATCATCAGCTGAGCCTCCAGCTGCTTGACGGTCTCGAGAGCAACACCTACGACGATGATGACGGAGGTACCGCCGATAGCCAGACGGCTGCCGACAGTAGAACCGCAGGCATGCATGATGCCGCCGGTGATGGCAGGCAGCAGAGCTACCACAGCCAGATACAGGGCGCCAATCATGGTAATGCGGGAGATGACCTTGGCCAGGAAGTCAGAAGTGGGCTTGCCGGGGCGGAAGCCGGGGACGAAGCCGCCGTTCTTCTTCAGGTTGTTGGACACCTCAATGGGGTTAAACTGAATGGTATTGTAGAAGTAGCTGAACAGCACGATCAGCAGGAAGTACACGATGCTGTAGATCCAGCCGGTGGAGTCAAACGCCTTCAGGAAATTGTACCAGCCGGAACCCTCAACCTGGGCGGAAGGCACAAACATACCGATGGTGGCGGGGATGGAGGCGATGGCCTGGGCGAAGATGATGGGCATAACGCCGGACATATTCACCTTGATGGGCAGATGGGTGGACTGGCCACCGTACATCTTACGACCAACCACGCGCTTGGCATACTGCACGGGGATGCGGCGCTCGGCATCGCTGACGAACACAACGAACAGCACCAGAGCGAGCATGCCGATCACGATCAGGGGGATAAAAGCGGGGTGCATGGACAGCACATTCTCGCTGGTGTTACCGGCAGCCCAGTTGCTGACGCCGGCGATCATGGTGGAGACCATGGAAGGACCGCGAGACAGGATACCGGCAAACAGGATAATGGAGATACCGTTGCCGATACCGAACTCGGTGATCTGCTCGCCCAGCCACATGACGAAGGCAGCACCGGCAGTGAACGCAACAACGATCACGAAGGCAGCCCAGACGTTGGTGGTGGACAGAACACCGTAGGACTTGATCAGGGTGTAGTAGCCGAAGGCCTGGATCAGAGCGATACCCAGAGTGGTATAGCGGGTGATGGCAGCGATCTTCTTCTTGCCTTCCTCGCCGCCCTCCTTCGCCAGACGCTCCAGAGCGGGGATGGCGATGGTCAGCAGCTGAATGATAATGGAGCTGTTGATATAGGGCTGGATGGACAGAGCAAAGACGGTGGCCTGAGCGAAAGCGTCACCGCTCATCACGTTCAGCAGGCCGAAGATGCTGGCAGAGTTGGCCTCCATGTACTCGGCCAGAAGGCCGGTGTTGATGAAGGGCACGGGGATCGCGGAGCCGAGACGGAAAATCAGCAGAGCGAAGAGGGTGAACAGGATCTTATTGCGCAGCTCCTGAACCTTCCAGGCGTTCTTCAGTGTCTGAATCATCTCAGATCACCTCCGCCTTACCGCCAGCCTTTTCGATCTTCTCTTTGGCGGAAGCGGAGAAAGCGGAAGCGCGAACGGTGAGCTTCTTGGTGATCTCGCCGTTGCCCAGGATCTTAACGCCGTACTCACACTTGGAGAGGATACCCTTTTCCAGCAGATCGCAAACGTTGACAGTAGCGCCGTCCTCGAACTTGTTCAGGGCGGACACATTGATAGCTTCCAGACGCTCAGCAAAGATGTTGTTGAAGCCACGCTTGGGCAGACGGCGGGACAGAGGCATCTGACCGCCCTCGAAACCGATACGGACACCGCCGCCGGAACGAGCATTCTGACCCTTGTGACCCTTACCGGCGGTCTTACCGTTGCCGGAACCGGGGCCGCGGCCCTTGCGCTTGTACACCTGGGTGGAACCAGGTGCGGGAGACAGTTCATGCAGATTCATTTTCGGGCACCTCCTCAGGCGTTCTCGGTCACCTGCAGCAGGTAACCGATGCTGGCGATCTTGCCGCGGGTAGCAGCATTGTCGGGCTGGGTGGTGACGTCACCGATGTGACGCAGGCCCAGAGCCTCGGCAGTCGCCTTATGCTTGGCCAGACGGCCATTCAGGCTCTTGACGAGCTTGATTTCGATAGTGTTAGCCATTGTCTGAGCCCTCCTTACAGGATTTCTTCCACGCTCTTGCCGCGCATAGCAGCGACCTGAGCGGGGCTGCGCAGAGCCTTCAGACCCTCCATAGTGGCAGCAACCACGTTCTGGGGGTTGTTGGTGCGCAGGCACTTGGCACGGATGTCGGACACACCGGCAGCTTCCATCACAGCACGCACGGGGCCGCCGGCAATGATACCGGTACCCTTGGAAGCGGGCTTCAGGAGCACACGGCCAGCGCCGAACTCACCGATCACCTCGTGGGGGATAGTGGTGCCGGACAGGGTCACGGTCACCATGTTCTTCTTGGCATCCTCGATGCCCTTGCGGATGGCCTCGGCCACTTCAGCGGCCTTGCCCAGACCGTAGCCGACCTTGCCCTTCTCGTCGCCAACGACGACCAGGGCGGAGAACTTGGCCACGCGACCGCCCTTGACGGTCTTGGAAACGCGGTTCAGGTATACAACCTTCTCCACGAACTCTTTGGGTTCTCTTTCAAAACGAGCCATTGTAATTTCCTCCTCCCTTAGAACTGCAGGCCGCCCTCACGGGCGCCCTCGGCCAGAGCCTGGACACGTCCGTGGTACAGGTAACCGCCACGGTCGAACACGACCATGTCGATGCCCTTGGCCTTGGCACGCTCGGCAACGATCATGCCGACCTTCTTGGCGGCATCGGTCTTGGTGCCGTCGCACTCAAAATCCTTCTCCAGAGAAGAAGCGGAAACCAGAGTGATGCCCTTGGTATCGTCGATGATCTGGGCATAGATGTTGGTCTCGCTGCGGAACACGTTCAGGCGGGGACGCTCGGAAGTGCCGGACACCTTGCCGCGAACGCGCTTATGACGATGCAGGCGCTGAGCCTTGGTATTAGGTCTGTTAATCATAATCGGCACACCTCCTTATTACTTCTTGGCGCCGGTCTTACCAACCTTGCGGCGGATGACCTCGTCAGAGTACTTGATACCCTTGCCCTTATAAGGCTCGGGCAGACGCTTCTCACGGATGTTGGCAGCAAACTGGCCGACCAGCTGCTTGTCATAACCGGAGACAATGATCAGGTTGGGGTTGGGGACCTCGACGGTGATACCGGCGGGAGCCTCCATGATGACCTGGTGAGAGAAGCCCAGGTTCATGACCAGCTTGTTGCCCTCCAGAGCAACACGGTAGCCAACGCCGTTGACTTCCAGAGTCTTCTTGAAGCCCTCGGTGACGCCCACGACCATGTTGTTGATCAGGCTGCGGGTCAGGCCGTGCAGAGCACGATTTTCCTTCAGGTCGTTGGGACGAGCGACGGTGATGACGTTGCCCTCAACGTTGATGGTCAGGTTCGCATTAAACTGCTGAGTCAGGGTGCCCTTGGGACCCTTCACGGTGACAACGTTGTTGTCAGCCAGAGTTACTTCCACGCCGGCGGGGATGGCGACGGGAGCTCTACCAATTCTGCTCATAGTCGATAATCCTCCTTACCAAACGAATGCCAGGACTTCGCCGCCGACATGAGCCTCGCGGGCCTTCTTGTCGGTCATGACGCCCTTGGAAGTGGACACGATGGCAATGCCCAGACCATGGAGCACACGGGGGAGCTCCTCGGCACCGGCGTAAACGCGCAGGCCGGGCTTGGACACGCGGCGGAGGCCGGTCAGGGCCTTCTCCTTGCCGGGCTGGAGATACTTGAGGGTGATGCGAATAACGCCCTGAGTGCCATCGTTGATGATCTGGAAGTTCTTGATGTAGCCCTCGTCCAGCAGAATCTGGGCGATGGACTTCTTCATGTTGGAAGCAGGAACATCAACGGTGTCGTGCTTGGCATTGTTCGCGTTGCGGATGCGAGTGAGCATATCCGCAATGGGATCAGTGATTTGCATGAGTCTTTTACCTCCTATTAAAGATTACCGGTCTGTCACGCCTTGCTTACTCACAATAGCGCAGCGCTTCTCCGGTTCAGGCGGAAAGGTATCGCAGCTAGGCATCTTCTGCGACCTTTTGTCCGTCTTTCCGCATTCCGCGGGAAATATCTATATCAAACCGCTGTCGCGGATTTGACCGATATTCGCTTCCTCCTTATTTAGATGTACCACCGCACTCATGGGAGTTTGTCCCACAGTCTGCAGCTTTTTGATACACCCGGATGCGTTGGAAGCTTTTCTGGATTTTCCCAGGCGCGCAAAGCAATTTATTATAACCCACATTTCAGAATAATGCAAGTACTTTTTCGCTCCGCACACACGGTTCCGTGGTTACCAATAAGCGACAAATCAGCTTCTGCCGAGATTTTGTCTCAGCAGAAGCCGATGTTGTACTATAAGTTGTAGTCTCCTCTCCTGCTCTGTTCGAACAGGATTGGTGAGGAAAACGTTCACAGACGATGCGTAGATGCCGAAGCTGTATCGAGCTACTGCGAGGCGGCTCCGCGAAGTATGTGGGCGTTTAACTTACCAAGAAGCCTTCTTGACGCCGGGGATCTGGCCCTTGTAAGCCAGCTCACGGAAGCAGATACGGCAGATGCCGTAGTTGCGCAGGTAAGCGTGGGGGCGGCCACAGATCTTGCAGCGGTTGTTGCGGCGGGTGGAGAACTTGGGCTCAGCCTGAGCCTTCAGAATCATAGATTTCTTAGCCATTTGTTCTTCCTCCTCGATTAGCCGTTGGTGGCGAAGGGAGCGCCCATGAGCTTCAGCAGCTCCTTGGCCTCTTCGTCGGTCTGAGCGGTGGTGCAGATGACGATATCCATACCGCGGATCTTGTCGATCTTGTCGTACTCGATCTCGGGGAAGATCAGCTGCTCCTTCAGGCCCAGGGCATAGTTGCCGCGGCCGTCGAAGGCGTTGGGGTTGATGCCGCGGAAGTCGCGGACACGGGGCAGGGCCACGTTGAACAGGCGGTCCAGGAACTCCCACATCTTGTCCTGACGCAGGGTAACCTTGGCGCCGATGGGCATGCCCTCACGCAGCTTGAAGTTAGCCACGGACTTCTTGGCCTTGGTGATGATGGGCTTCTGGCCGGTGATGGTGCCCAGGTCGTTGACCACGGACTCCAGAACCTTGGCGTTGTCACGAGCCTCGCCGCAACCAACGTTGACGACGACCTTCTCGATGCGGGGGATCTGCATGACGGACTTGTAGCCGAACTTCTGCATCAGAGCAGGAGCGATCTCGGCGTTATACTTAACCTTCAGGTTGGGATTAGCCATTGTTTACTCCTCCTCTTTCTCAGATTTCAGCGCCGCAGTGCTTGCAGACGCGAACCTTCTTGCCGTCCACGATCTTGTGGGCAACACGGGTGGCCTTGTCGCACTTGGGGCACACAGTCATGACCTTGCTGGAGTAGATGGGGGTCTCCTTCTTGATGATGCCGCCCTCTTCGCCCTGCTTGCGGGGCTTCTGGTGACGGGAAGCAACATTGATGCCCTCCACGATAACCTTGCGGCTCTCGGGATCAACGGAGAGGACCTTACCCTTCTTGCCCTTATCCTTGCCGGACAGGACAACGACGGTATCGTTCTTCTTGACGTTCATACTCATACCTCGTTACCCCCTTACAGAACTTCGGGAGCCAGGGACAGGATCTTCATGTAATCCTTGTCGCGGAGCTCACGGGCAACTGGGCCAAAGATACGGGTGCCGCGGGGGTTCTTGTCTTCCTTGATGATAACAGCAGCGTTGTCGTCGAAACGCAGGTAGCTGCCGTCAGCGCGGCGAACGCCGCGGGTGGAGCGGACGATAACGGCCTTGACCACATCGCCCTTCTTGACAGTGCCGCCGGGAGCAGCCTTGCGGACAGAGGCAACGATCACGTCACCGATGT
>JAFTKE010000140.1 GCA_017456045.1 Oscillospiraceae bacterium | reverse complement strand
GCCAGGTTGGCAACATAGATGGTCTTCTTCAGGGTCAGCAGATCAGAGGTGGAGATCAGAGCCAGATCTTCTGCATCATCGGTATAGGTCCGTGCCAGTTTACCCTCGTTCAGGTGGGACAGCAGGCCGGTGAACACTTCCACTTCCCGCGCAAATTTCTTGTCGCCGCCCTTCATGGCCTTCTGTGCCTTGTCGATGCGGCGCTCCACCATTTCGATGTCAGCCATGACCAGCTCCAGGTTGATGATGTCGATGTCCCGCAGGGGATCGGTGCTGCCCTCCACGTGGGTGACGTTGGAATCTTCGAAGCATCTCACCACGTGGACGATGGCATCGGTGGTGCGGATGTTGGAGAGGAATTTGTTGCCCAGGCCCTCGCCCTTGGAGGCACCCTTCACGAGGCCTGCGATGTCCACGAATTCGATCACGGCGGGGGTGTGCTTCTTGGGCTGGTAGAAATCAGCCAGCCACTGCAGCCGCTCGTCCGGGACGGAGACCACGCCCACGTTGGGGTCGATGGTGCAGAACGCATAGTTGTCCGCGGGGACACCGGCGTTGGTGATGGCATTGAAGAGGGTGGACTTGCCTACGTTGGGCAGGCCGACGATACCGAGTTTCATATTGGGTACTTCCTTTCGGGAGAGATATATTTTTAGATACGAACCATGAGATATGAGAAATGTTCTCAACCGTACTATTTTATCATAAATTGGATGGGTTTGCAACTGTTTGTTGTGATTTTGGATGGTAGAGCTAGGGGCGGGCATCGCTCGTCCGGGACATGCCCATTACGAACTCGCCGTGGATCATTGGAAAGGGTCACCTCTTACTGCCGGACGACCGATGGTCGCCCCTACGGTTGGGGTGGGCATCGTTGCCGGTAGCAGGCGGGATCGCTCAGAGGGGAAGGTAAGCACCCCTCAGTCGCCTGCGGCGACAGCTCCCCTGAGAGGGGAGCCTGGGGGTCATTTGCGTTTGCGGGTGTAGAGCTTGGCGAGGCCGCCTTCGCTGGTCTCGCGGAAGCGGTGGTTCAGGCTGGTGCCGGTCTCGTGCATGGCGCGGCAGACCATGTCGTAGCTGATGTTTCTCGAGCCGGTGAGGAAGTAGCTCATATTGCAGGCGTTCATGGCCCGCATGGCGGCGACAGCGTTGCGCTCGATGCAGGGGATCTGGACCAGACCGCAGATCGGGTCGCAGGTGAGCCCCAGGTGATGCTCCATGGCCACCTCGGCGGCGTACTCCACCTGGTCCAGGTCCTGCTTATACAGCTCTGCCAGGGCGGCGGCTGCCATGGAGCAGGCGGTGCCGATCTCGGCCTGACAGCCGGCTTCCGCACCGGAGATGGAGGCGTTGCGCTTGGTCAGGTTGGCAATGATGCCAGCGGTGGCAAGGCCCCGGCACACCTCTTCGTCGGTCAGGCCCCTGGTGTCCTGGATGTATTTCAGGACGGCGGGGAGGATGCCGCAGGCACCGCAGGTTGGAGCGGTGACCACGGTGCCATTGTCGGCGTTCTGCTCTGCCACGGCGTAGGCGTAGGCGGCGATCAGGCGAAATTCCTGGAGGGCGGGGGCTCGGACGGGGATGTCCCGCTCTAAGAGGTACTTGGCTTTGCGCTGGACGTTCAGTCCGCCGGGGAGGGTGCCCTCGGCTTTCAGACCGTCGGCGATCGACTGCTTCATCACCTGCCAGACCTCCATCAGGAAGTCCCAGATCTCGGGGCCCTCGTTCAGCTCCACGTATTCGCGGAGGGTGGAGATATAGCGCCATTTGCAGAAGTCGGCGATCTCGGCGAAGGAATGCTCGATATACACCTCCTCGCCCTTTTCCGTGGGGCGGCCAGGGATCCGGATGTCACCGCCGCCGATGGATTCCACCCGGAGGCGGGCCAGCTCGATGCCGTCCCGGAAGGCCAGGAAGTCCATGGTATTAGGGTGTTGATCCTGCAGCTGCTGGTCGGAGAAGACGATGTCGGTGGGGGTGGGGGACAGGACCTCCCGGAGGACACGGTCCGTGCCGTGGCCGATGCCGGTCTTACTGAGGGAGCCGTAGAGGATCACCTGGTAGGCGTCGGCGTCGGGGTTCTCCTGCTTGAACAGCTTGGCGGCACGCTCTGGGCCCATGGTATGGGAAGAGGAGGGGCCTTTGCCGATCTTGTAGATCTCGCGGATGGAACGCATAGTGGGTACCTCCGTTTCGTTTTTGTTTTATTATAACAGGTTTGGAGCGGTAGCGCAATGGATAAATGGCTGTACAGCACTTGACAGATATGTTACAATATAGTGTACGAAAATACTTTCCGAGAGGATGAAGATATCATGGCGAAAGATAAGAAGGTAGAGCAGATCACCGATATGGAGGTGGATTTCGCTCAGTGGTTCACCGACGTGTGCAAGAAGGCGCAGCTGATCGATTATTCCTCCATCAAGGGCGTGTTCATCTACCGTCCCTATGGCTACGCGATCTGGGAGAACATCCAGAACATCATGGATAAAGAATTCAAGAAGCAGGGCGTCGAGAACGTGTACATGCCCCTGCTGATCCCGGAGTCCCTGCTGCAGAAGGAGAAGGACCATGTGGAGGGCTTCGCTCCTGAGTGCGCCTGGGTCACTCTGGGCGGCGGCGACCGTCTGGAAGAGAAGATGGCAATCCGCCCCACTTCCGAAACTTTGTTCTGCGAGCATTTCGCAAACGTTCTGCAGTCCCACCGGGACCTTCCTATGAAGTATAACCAGTGGTGCAGCGT
>JAFTKE010000139.1 GCA_017456045.1 Oscillospiraceae bacterium | reverse complement strand
CATCGCCGGGCGGGTCAATGACCCGCCCCCAGACCGTCGAAAAAAACCACGATCGTGCGACCGTAGGGGCGTGCATCGCACGTCCGGCAGTAGAAACTGGGGATATTTGCTCTACTCTCGTCGAATTCGCAACATCTCTGCCCGGACGACACAATGGTCGCCCCTACAAAAAGCATTTTCGACACGCTGCGGGCGGGTCAATGACCCGCCCCTACGGATAGCGTACTATATATCAAACTTGAAGCCGCCATCGCAAGACCAACGTCTTGCGATAGCGGCTTCATTTTTTCTGCTCCAATCCTTCCAGATGCTTTTTCAGTACCAAATTGATGTATTGAGACAGCGACCGGTCATCCGCCTCGGAGATCTCCCGCAGCTTCGCCAGGATGTCATTGTCGATGGTGATACTGATCTTTTCTTTCAACGGTCTCATGATCCATCCCCCTTTAGGTCGTATTATATCATCTTGTCATACCGAATATTGACTTATCGCTTTTAGTAGTATATAATCGTACTAAATGCACAGGAGGTTCGAACAATGAAAGTATTGCTGCCTGATGAGACTCTATCCCGAAATCTGCGTTTCCTTCGAACGAAATATCGTCTGTCCCAGTGTTCCCTTGCGATGCTGGCTGGTATCAGTCCCCCACTCCTGCGCCAAATCGAACACACGCCATCGCAGATCATCGTTTCCTCCGAAGTACTCTTGAGGCTGAGCCAGATCTTCGATATCGACACGGATACGCTCATCCGTACAGATCTTTCGCTCCCGACCACGAACCCGCTCCCGTAGGTCGCATCACTGTCCTTTTTCCCGCAGATCGGTCACGGTCTGCGGGAGTCCTATTTTCCCACACCGTCTGGATCGGGCACACCTCCGCTTCGATAGCACAGGCGCCACCCGCAACCCCCAGTTGACAGATCGCGACCCGACAGATGGTAGCGCCCTCCACCCCGCCCGTGTATAATATTATGCAATACACGTCCTTTTGCTTGCATTTTCGTCCCCATGCGTGTATACTCTAATTATTATGTCAACAAAGGAGCAGAGCATATGAGAAACGACTCCGTCGCCGCGTCCGCCCAGAAGATCCTGGGGCAGCTGCGCCGGGTCGTGGTGGGCAAAGATCAGGTACTGATCTGGGTCCTGGCCACGATCCTGGCCCGTGGACATATCCTCCTGGAGGACATCCCCGGCGTGGGCAAGACTACCATGGCGCTGGCCTTCTCCAAGGTCCTGGGCCTGGAGAGCAACCGTGTCCAGTTCACCCCGGACGTGCTGCCCTCCGATGTCACCGGCTATTCCGTGCTGCAGCAGTCCACCGGCGAGATGGTCTACCAGCCCGGTGCCGTGCTGTGTAACCTGTTCCTTGCCGATGAGCTGAACCGTGCCACCTCCCGGACCCAGTCCGCCCTTCTGGAAGCCATGGAAGAGGGCCAGGTCACCGTGGACGGCATCAGCCACCCGATCCCCGAGCCCTTCGTGGTGATCGCCACCCAGAACCCCACCGGTGCCGCCGGCACCCAGCTGCTGCCCGACAGCCAGATGGACCGGTTCACCGTCCGCCTTTCCATGGGCTATCCTTCCCCGGCGGATGAGTTTTCCATGGTCATGGACCGCCAGAAGGGGGAACCCATGGCGAAGCTCCCCCAGCTTTTGGACCGGGAGACTCTGATCGCTATGCAGGATGCGGTGGCCTCCACCTACATGAAAGAAGCGGTGGTCCGCTACATCGTGGACCTGATCTGCGCCACCCGGAGCCACCCGGACATCCTCCGGGGCGCCAGCCCCCGTGCCACCCTGGCCATGGCCGCCATGTCCAAGGCCATCGCCCAGCTCCAGGGCAGGGATTTCGTGATCCCCGCTGATGTCCAGACCATTTTCGTCACCACCATCGCCCACCGGATCCTCATGACCCCCGCCGCCGAAGGCCGGGGCAAGACTGCCGAGCAGACCCTGCGGAGCATCCTGGAGACGGTGAAGCCCCCCTCCCTGATCTGATATGGCCACACGACGGATCATCTATCTGCTGAGCCTCGCCTGCTGCCTGCTGTTTTTCAGTGCCTACCAGCTGTGGTTCAGCTATTTCACCCTGGTCATGCTCCTGCTGCTGCCCTGGTTCTCTCTGGTGGTGAGCCTGCCGGGGATGCTCACAGGCAAGCTGGAGCTGCAGATCCCCCGCAGCCTTCCCGTAGGCACGCCCCAGGAGCTGGCGCTGTTCTATAGCTGCCGCCTCCCCATCCCCCCCTGGCGCTGCCGGGTGGTAGTGGAGCGCCCTCTCACCGGGGAGGAATGGACCATGAAGGACATCGAGGACCTTCCCACCGATCATTGCGGCGGACTGGAGCTGACCATGCGTAAGGCCAAGATCTTCGACTATCTTGGCCTGTTCGCCCTGCCCATGCGCCGCAGCGCCCCCATGCGCTGCGCGGTCCGCCCGGGACCGATCCCCCTGCCGGACTTAGATCTGGATCTTTGCATGACCAAGGCCTGGCGTCCCAAGCCCGGCGGCGGCTTCGCGGAGAACCACGAGCTGCGGCTCTACCGTCCCGGCGACAGCATCCAGAGCATCCATTGGAAACTGTCCGCCAAGACCGGGTCGTTGATCCTGCGCGAGCCCATGGAACCGGTGCGGGACCGGGTGCTGGTACGTCTGGACCTGCAGGGCAGCCCCGAGACCCTGGACCGGAAGCTGGGGCAGCTGCTGTGGCTGAGCCAGCACCTGCTGGAGCGGGATCTCCATTTCCATATCCAGGCCCTCACCGGCAAAGGGATCCAGCTCTTCCCCGTCACCGGCGAAGACACCATGTGGGAAGCGATCGACGCACTGCTGTTCCTCCCTCCCGCCACCACCGGCTCCCTCCTGGACCATCCGGAGCGGGCCAGCTGGCAGTACTACATCTCAGGAGGTGAGGCCCCGTGAAAGGAAAGCTGCACCCCTGCCTGACCACCATCGCCCTGTCCTTCTGCCTGGGCTACGGCGGTCTAGCCTGCATGGTCACGGGCCTACACCTGCGGGCAGATCTTCTGACCCTTGGGATCCTGTGCCTGTTCTTTTCCGCCCTGTGGGGGGTGCTGCTGAGCATCCGCCGGGGCGGACGGATCGTGCTGGGGATCTTCGGTCTGGCAGCGCTGCTGCTGTGGGGGGACCAGACCCTCCGGCAGGAGACCCTGGCCATGCTGGACCACATCCTGACCTTCTACCACCGGGGCTATGGCATCCCCATCCCCGACTTCATCGCCGGGCAGGTGGCGGACTCCCATCTGCTTCCCCTGGTGACGATCCACGCTGTCCTGTCCGCCCTGATCTGCTGGACGCTGCTGCGCCGGTATCCAGCGATCCTGGCAGTGTTTCTGGGGCTTCTGCCCATGGCGCTGTGCTTCGTGGTCACCGATACGGTGCCCCAGCTGTGGTGCATCCTGCTGTGGTGCTTCGCCCTGATCATGATCGTGATCACCCAATCCGTCCGCCTGCGAGACAGCGAGCAGGGTGCCCACCTTGCCCGGCTCCTGGCCCTGCCCCTGGCCCTTTGCCTGATCCTGATGTCCGTCCTGGTGCCCCAGCAGGGCTACCAGCCGCCCCAGATCCCCTTCACGGATCTGGACAGCTTCTGGCTCTGGGTCACCGATAGCCTGCCCTTCCTGGGAAGCAGCTCCGATGGCGGTCTGATATCCTCCACCGGCGGCGAAGCCCCCCAGGAGGTGGACCTGTCCACGATGGGCCAGCGGTGGCAGTCCAACACCCCGGTGATGGAGGTGGAGGGCAACATCCACGGCACCATCTACCTCCGTGGCCGGGATTACGACTATTACGACAGCCTTTCCTGGTCCGCCGACCCGGAGCGGGTCGAATGGGACCTGCTCAGCACCTCGGATACCAAAGACCTGGGCACCCTGACCATCCGGGTCCTGAGCCAGCGGGGACAACTGTACGTCCCCTATTATCCCGACCGAGATCTCACCTACACCGGCGGCATGGTGATCAACGAAGAGGGACTGACAGAGTACACCTTCGACTGCGTCGAACCGGACTTCTCCGGCTATACGCCCATGCCGATCCCCTACACCTCCCAGCCTGACCAGCGCTATCTCCAGCTGCCGACGCAGACCCGCAAGGATGCCCTCGCGCTCCTGGATGAGGCCGGTATCTCCCTTGATCTCAGCGTCCCCAACCTGGCCCAGCAGATCTGTGCTTACGTCCGGGGCAGCGCCACCTATGACCTTTCCACCAAGGCCATGCCCGTGGGCGAGGAGGACTTCGCCATCTGGTTCCTGACCCAGAGCAGTACCGGCTATTGCGTCCATTTCGCCACCGCCACCACCGTATTGCTGCGCTCAGCGGGCATCCCCGCCCGGTACGTAGAAGGCTTCGCTGTGGAAGCCCACCCCGGGAAGACCTCCATCGTCCGTGGCACCAATGCCCACGCCTGGGTGGAATACTATACCGACGGTATCGGCTGGCGGGTCCTGGAACCCACCCCCGACCTTGGGGAGACGCCCCAGGTATCCACCACCGCCCCCACGGAGACGGATCCCACAGATCCTCCCACCACCGAGACGGATCCCACGGATCCCTCCACCACTGAGCCTTCGGAGACGGATCCCACGGATCCCTCCACCACCGCCCCCTCCGACCCGGAGCCCACGGATCCTTCCGGGACGACCCCCACCGGCTCGGATCCCACAGAGGAAAGCACCGCCCTGGAAGACCCGCAGCCGGCGTTTTCCCTGCCGCCTTGGATCGGTCGAACGCTGCTGATCCTCCTGTACGTCCTGATCGTGGTGGCAATGGTGATCCTCCAATGGTATCTGCGCCGCCGCCATAAGCAGCGGAAGCTGTACCGGGGCAAGATCAACGCCCAGGCCCTGGAGCGCTACCGGGAAGCCAGACGTCTGGCAAAGCTGACCAAAAGCGAGCTTCCCCAGACCCTCCATGACCTGGCGGAAAAGGCCCGCTACAGTCAGCACAGACTATCGACCCAGGAGCTGTCCCAATTCGACGGCTTCCTGAGAACTCAGATCAAGGCCATGCAAAAGCGGAACATCTTCCTCCGCCTCTGCTACCGCCTGATCTGCGCCGCCTACTGACAAAGCCCTCCCCTCTGGAGCAATGCTGTCAACTCAACGCATCCCATGGTCAGATCCCTGTTTGGCGGGCCGTACACCACAACGCCATGTAGGGAAAGGGCATGCCCTTTCCGCCGCAAATCGTATACGATTTGCGGGAAATGATGCGTTTTTAGTGTGCTTGCCGTTGCAAGCACACCTGAAAGGGCATGCCCTTTCCCTACATGGAGATACACTCGTCTGCCCGCCAAACAGGGATCTGACAGTGTATCTCTCAAGTGCCCTCTCACATCCTGGATCTAGTGTAGGACGGTGGCAAACCCCCTACCGCTTCCTTTGCGATGCAAGGGCATCCAAAACCGCAAAGTGACGACAGGGACGCTCCTCTGTGTGATACCACACAGAAGAGCGTCCCTGTCGTTACTCTGCTCCGCTTTCGTTATTTTGTATCGATATAGCCGTACTTTCTTGAATATTTTTGTTGATTTTGACCATTTCCCAGTAGACAAATGATGAAAAATCGGTTATCATGGACATATGATCAACGAATCCGATCAAGAGGTGATAAGGTATGGCTTTCCGATTCTTTGGCGGCATCCATCCGGAGGAGCACAAGGACCTGTCCTGTGACGTCCCGATCCGGTCTTTCCCGGAGCCGGACATCCTGGTGGTGCCCATGTCCCAGCACATCGGCGCGCCCTGTAAGCCCCTGGTGAAGAAGGGCGACGCCGTCACCGTCGGTCAAAAGATCGGCGACAACACCGGCCTGTGCGTCCCCATCCACTCCCCCGTCTCCGGCAAGGTCAAGTCGGTGGAGATGAAGGCCCATTCCAGCGGCACCACTATGATGAGCGTGGTGATCGAGAACGACCATCAAAAGACCCTTTGTGAGGACATAAAGCCCCGCACAGAGCAGGAGGTGGACGCCCTGACGCCGGAGGAGCTGATGGAGATCATCCATCAGGCCGGAGTCGTGGGCATGGGCGGTGCCACCTTCCCCACCCATGTGAAGCTCAGCTCCGGTATCGGCAAGGTAGACACGGTCATCGTCAACGCCGGCGAATGCGAGCCCTATATCACCGCCGACGACCGGCTGTGCCGGGAGTTCCCGGAAAAGGTGATCTCCGGTGTGAAGGTGATCATGAAGATCTTCAGCCTCACCTCTGCCCACATCGCCATCGAGGACAATAAGCCCCAGGCGGCCCGGGCTCTGAAAGCCTTCCTGTGCGATGCCGACGGGATCACCATCGACATCCTCCCGGCCATGTACCCCCAGGGTGCAGAGAAGCAGCTGATCCAGGCGATCACCGGCCGCCAGGTCCCCTCCGGTGGACTGCCTGCGGCAGTAGGCTGCGCCGTATTCAACGCCGCCACCTGCAAGGGGATCTCCGACGCAGTGTACGACGGTATGCCCCTTATCCGCCGGATCGTCACCGTCTCCGGCAACATCGTCATGGCCCCTAAGAACCTGATCGTGCCCATCGGCACCAGCTTCAATGACCTGCTGGAAGCGGTGGGCCACTCTGAGAACCCCTACAAGGTCCTCTCCGGCGGCCCCATGATGGGCATCGCCCAGTACGACCTGTCGGTCCCCACCACCAAGGGGACCAACGCCGTCACCATCCTGGGCCATAAGCACCAGCATCTGGTGGAGCATCCCCAGTGCATCCGCTGCGGCAAGTGCATCAGCGTGTGCCCCATGAAGCTGATGCCGGTGCTGATGTACAAATCCCTGCTGTCGGGCGATGTGGAGCAGATGAAGTCGGTCCACATGATGGACTGCATCGAGTGCGGCTGCTGCGCCTATACCTGCCCCGGCTGCCTGCCCCTGGTGCTGGGCTTCCGCTCCGGCAAGCAGAGGATCCGGGACCACGCCGCTGCCGCCGCATCCAAAAAACTGTAAGGAGGTGGAGCTATGGCGAACCAAATGAAATACTACTACGAGCTGACGATCTCCAGCTCCCCCCACATCCATTCCAAAGCCACCACCCAGACGATCATGCGGGACGTGCTGATCGCCCTGGTGCCAGCCCTGGCCGGTTCCGTATACTTCTTCGGCCCCCGGGCGCTGATCGTGACGCTGATCTCAGTGGCGGCCTGCGTCCTGTTCGAGTGGGCCTGGTGCAAGCTGATGAAGCAGCACTGCAAGGTCTACGATATGTCCGCTATGGTCACCGGCGTCATGCTTTCCTTCGTATGCCCTCCCACCATCCCCTACTGGATGATCATCATAGGCGACTTCTTCGCGATCATCGTGGTGAAGATGCTCTTCGGCGGCATCGGCCGGAACGTGGTCAACCCCGCCCTGGCAGGAAGAGCGTTCCTCTTCAGCTGGCCGGTGGCCATGTCCACCTGGGTAAAAGTAGGCTGGGAGAACGCTCCCGGGATCTTCTCCACCGCTGACGCCGTCACCTCCGCCACTCCCCTGGCCGCTATGCATCAGGGCCAGCTCCCCGCTGACTCCTTGATGGATATGCTCCTGGGCAACATCGGCGGCTGCATCGGTGAGACCTCAGCCCTGCTCCTGCTGGTAGGCTTCGTATATCTTCTGATCCGGAAGGTGATCTCCCCCCGGATCCCCCTTGCCTATATCGGCACCGTGGCGGTGCTGGCCTTCCTGTTCCCCTTGGGCAATGACCGGCTCCTGTGGACCGGTTACCAACTCCTGGGGGGCGGCCTGATGCTGGGCGCGATCTTCATGGCCACAGACTATGTCACCTCTCCGGTGACCAAGCTGGGCCAGATCGTCTACGGCATCGGCTGCGGCGTGCTGACGATCATGATCCGCTACTTCGGCGGCTACAACGAGGGCGTCAGCTACGCGATCTTAGTCATGAACTGCTGCGTGGTCCTGCTGGACCGGATCGGCAGACCCACCAAATTCGGCGCACCGAAAAAGGAGGGGAAGAAAGCATGAAAAAACAGTCTAACATCGGCTATGTCCTTCGGATCTCCCTGACGCTGCTGCTGATCACCTCCGTGGTAGCGGCACTTCTGGCGGGAGTCAACATGATCACCGCCCCGATCATCGCTTCTGCCAACGAAGCCAAGACCCAGGAAGCGATCGCGGCAGTCCTCCCCGGCGGCGGGCAGCCGATCCCCTTCACCGACACCACCGGCCTTGTCAAGCAGGTCTACGCTTCCGACTTAGGCTACGCGGTGCAGGTGGCCCCCTCCGGCTTCGACGGTGAGATCGACATGATGGTAGGCATCGATAAAGAGGGCAAGGTCCTGGGCATCTCCATCATCTCCCAGACCGAGACCGCCGGTCTTGGTGCCGTGGCAGCAGCGGACAACGCCAAGGGCGAAGCCTTCCGGGATCAGTTCATCGGGATGTCCGGCTCCCTCGCCGTCAGCAAGGACGGCGGCCAGGTGGACGCCATCACCGGTGCCACGATCACCTCCCGGGCGATCACCGACGGCATCAACGCGGCGCTTGCCTGCGTGGAAGGCCTGGGCTAAGGAGGTAGACATATGGACTTCAAGAAACAGTTCAAAGAAGGTCTCCTGACCAAAAACCCGGTGCTGGTGCAGCTGCTGGGCATGTGTTCTACGCTGGCGATCACCACCTCCCTCTTCAACGGTCTGGGCATGGGCATCGCAGTGACGATCATTTTGATCTGCTCCAACGTTCTGATCTCCGCCCTGCGCAAGGTCATCCCCTCCCAGATCCGGATCGCGGCCTACATCGTGATCATCGCAGGCTTCGTGACGATCGTAGATCTCCTTTTGCAAGCCTACATCCCCGCCCTGTCTGAAAGCCTGGGCGTGTTCATCCCATTGATCGTGGTCAACTGCATCATCCTGGGCCGTGCCGAAGCCTTCGCCTCCAAAAATGGCGTACTAGCCTCCGCAGTGGACGGCCTGTGCCAGGGCATCGGCTACACCACGGCTCTGGTGATCGTCTGCGTGATCCGGGAGCTGCTGGGCTCCGGCACCTTCGGCGGCGGCCTCCTGAACGGCGGCGAAGGCATCCGGATCATCCCGGAAGGATATCCCGCCATGCAGATCGTCATGCCCGTGGGCGGCTTCCTGGTGCTTGGCTGCGTGATCGCCGGCTCCCAGTTCTTGATGAAGAAGCTGGAGACGAGAAAAATGGATAAGGAGGCGGCGAAATGACCGAGAGCATCTTAGGCATCATCCTCAGCGCCCTCCTGACAGAGAACTTCATCCTGGTGAAGTTCTACGGCATCTGCCCCTTCATGGGCGTGTCGAAAAAGATCGACACCGCCTTAGGGATGGGCATGGCGGTCACCTTCGTCATGGCCCTGGCCTCCGCCGCCTGCTACGGTGTGGATCTGATCCTCCAGGCCCTGAGCCTGACCTATATGCAGACCGTAGTATTCATCCTGGTGATCGCTTCGATCGTCCAGGTGGTGGAGATGTTCCTGAAAAAGGCGGTCCCGGCATTGTATAAAGCCCTGGGCGTGTTCCTGCCCCTGATCACCACCAATTGCGCCGTCCTGGGCGTGGTGCTGGTGAACGTGCAGGAAGGCTACGGCTTCCTGCACAGCGTGGTCAACGGCGCGGCAGGCGGCCTGGGCTTCACCCTGGCGATCGTCCTCTTCGCCTCCGTGCGGGAGCGGGTAGACAAGGCAGAATGTCCCGAATGCTTCAAAGGCTTCCCCATCGCCCTGATCACCGCAGGCCTGCTGGCCCTGGCGTTCATGGGCTTCTCGGGCCTGAAGATCTTTTAAGGAGGACAGCATATGGATATCATCATCGCGGTCGCGATCCTGGGCGGCCTTGGCCTGATCTTCGGCCTGGTACTGGCAGCTGCCTCCAAGGTCTTCTACGTGGAGACGGACCCTCGCCTGGATCAGCTCAATGAATGTCTTCCCGGTGCCAACTGCGGCGGCTGTGGCTATGCCGGTTGTGGCGGCTACGCGGAAGCCGTCCTGAATGGCGAGGCCCCCATCGGCCGCTGCGCCTCCGGCGGAAACGAGTGCGCCCAGGCTATGGCATCGATCATGGGCGTGAAAGCGGAAGTGGTCACCCGGAAGGTGGCCCTGGTCCGCTGCTCCGGCGAGAAGCACTACGACAAGGACGGCAACCTCACCTCCGGTGCCCGGGTCAAAGCCAAATACGAGGGCTTCAAGGACTGCCTCTCCGCCTCTAAGGTAGGCGGCAGCGGTCCCCTGTCCTGCAAATTCGGCTGTCTGGGCTTCGGCACCTGCGTCAAAGCCTGTAAGTATAACGCGATCAAGATCGTGAACGGCGTCGCCAAGGTCAACGAAGACCGCTGCGTCGGCTGCATGAGCTGCGCAGCCGTGTGTCCCCGAAAGCTGATCGTCCCGGTGGAGCCCAAGCGCAACGTGGTGATCGCCTGCGCCTCTTTGGCAAAGGGCGCGGTCACCACCCGCGGCTGCACCGTCGGCTGCATCGGCTGCGGTCTATGCAAAAAGATCTGCCCCCAGGAAGCGATCACCATCGAACGAAATCTCGCGATCATCGACTACACCAAATGCGACAACTGCGGCCTCTGCGCCACCGTCTGTCCCAAAAAACTGATCAAAGATTCCAACGTAGAGAAGCTGTAATTACACAGGGGACGGTTCTATGTGTGGTACCACACATAGAACCGTCCCCTGTGTACGCGCCCCGCGCTCTGTATATTTAGAGGTTTCTGACGATGTTGATACTGATGCCTGTCAAACGGCTGAGTTGCCGGAGAGATATGCCTTTCTTGCGGAGCAAGCTGAGATATCTGTCTCTTTGGTGAGGAGCAAGACGTTGGAAGTCGGCCGCACTGTCACATCCAGTATGTTCGTGGATCAATGCTTTCGCGTGTTCATCAGTCATCCTTGAAGCGACTCGGTCCGGGATGTCGAGACAGGGCGTATCTTCCAACTGGCGATGCCATTGTATAAGGCTGGCCAAAGATATCAGTTGAAAAATGTCGGATGTATCGGTAATAAGTGATCCGCCAAGGTACTCCCGAAAACTGCTATAAGGGTATGCATCTACGGTCTCACATAGTCCAGCTTTTACTGGATTCTGATGGATATATCGAAGGACGGTGAATAAATACCTCTCCTTGTCCACCGGTTCACTACGGAAACGGTCCTGGAACAGGTGTCCGCTTCGACCGTATTTCACATTGTACCAGTATACGAATCGACCGCAGATGCGTTTGAACATCTCCTCCAATGGAGCGTTCCCTTCCTTGATCAGCAGATGGAGATGATTGCCCATAAGGCAGTACGCATACACCTTATATCCGCAGACTTCTTTATAGTGGGACAGTATTTCCAGAAATTTCAGGTTATCTTCTTTGTCTTCAAAGATCTGCTGCTGGTTGATGCCTCGCAGCATGATATGATAGATCCCACTCTCGCTTTTAACTCTTGCCTGTCTGGGCATGGTATCCCCCCTAGCGGTTACACAGGGGACGGTTCTGTGTGTGGTACCACACACAGAACCGTCCCCTGTGTATTGTTGCCCTGTATAATATTAACGTTACTTCTTCGGAGCCTTGATCTTATTCAGCTTGGCGTTGATCTCCAGCAGCTCTTCCTTGGTGAACTTGATGTTCATGGAACCCAGCATACCCGCCAGACGGATGAAGGTGAAGCTGCCCAGCATCTCCATCATGGAGCCCATGTTGCCGCCCATATCGCCGCCGCCCATCTGGGGCATCAGCTTGGCGAAGAGGCCCATCACCAGCATCTTACCCTTCAGCGTCGCCATGATGTCACTGAACTTGGAGTTCAGGCTGAGATGGCCCTCTACTTCCGTGATATCGAACCAGTTGAGGATCGCGCCCTTCTCCTTCAGACGGTAGGCATCGTTGAACTTTTCCACCTTGCAGATCATGCCCTCATCCTTCAACTCCCCGGACACCGCCACCAGATGGGTGGTGCCCACGTTGGGGACATCGAAGTAGAAGAAGTGGTCAGGAGCCTCCTTGACGCCCAGAGAAACGCCGTTGGCGAACAGCTCCACGCACTTCTGGTTGGAGTACACCGTCACCTTGGTCACGTCCTCCACCCGGTCGATATACCGCTTGCCGCACAGATGGACGAAGGGCTCATCAGAGAGCCATGCCTTGTAAGCGTAGAAGGAATCCTTCTTGTACTTCCGGTCGAAGGTCACCAGGCCCTTGTGGTTCTG
>JAFTKE010000138.1 GCA_017456045.1 Oscillospiraceae bacterium | reverse complement strand
GCCGTATCCCTTCCCCCCGGGGGCGGTGCGTCGCGCAGCGGATCATGATCATACAACGATCCATGAGGTGGCCGAGGGTCGTGAGGGCGGAAGAGGAATGCGGGCAGTAACATAAAAGTTCAGAAAACCTATCAGACTTGCTGAAACGCTGAACGATGATCTAGGTCTATACCGCCCCAAAACCATCACGTCGCCGCCCGCATTCCCCTTCCGCCCCAGTGTGCGCACTGGGGCACCTTCCCCCCGGGGGAAGGCATAGGCGCTGCCGCGCCAGTGCGTTACTCGCTACGCTAAACGATGCTCTATAAGCGCAAAGGAGGTACAGATGGAACGGATCGTGATCATTGGCTGCGGCGGTGCCGGGAAAAGCACGCTGGCACGGCAGTTGGGAGAGAAGCTGGGGATCCCGGTGGTGCATTTGGATAAGCTGTTTTGGCGGCCCGGTTGGGTGCAGGTGTCCCGGGAGGAGTTCGATGCGCTCCATCGGGCGGAACTTGCAAAAGAACGGTGGATCATGGATGGGAACTTCGACCGGACCATGGAGGAACGGATCGCCCGGTGTGATACGGTGATCTATTTGGACTTTGGGCGCTTCGCCTGCCTTTGGGGCGTGTTGAAGCGGGTCCTCACTACCTATGGCAAGGTCCGCCCGGATATGGGGGAGGGCTGCCCGGAACGGATCGACGGGGAGTTCCTTCGCTGGGTCTGGGATTTCAACAAGAACAAGCGGGAGAAGAACTACCGGCTCTTGGAAGGGTCGAAGCACGCCAGGACGATCGTTTTGAAAGATCGGTGGGCAGTCAAGATATTTTTGAAGGAGGTGGCGATTTGAATTGGTTCATCCGGTCCCAGTTGGCTATGGTGCGGGGGATGTATGAAGCCTGGATGGGTACCCGGAAGCAGGTGCTGCCGGATGAGGTGGAGGTGTTTTCGGATATCCCTTACATAGAGGATGGCCAGGAATGTCATAAGCTGGACGTTTATCGTCCCAAGGGGGCGGTCGAGAAGCTGCCGGTGATCGTGGATCTCCATGGCGGTGGGCTGCTGCTTTGCTCCCGGAAGACCAATCGGATCCTTTGCAGTGGATTGGCCAGACGGGGCTTTTTGGTGTTCTGCCTTGGATATCCTCTGGTCCCGGAGGCGGACGTGCCTCAGATGCTGCGGGACGTGGCTGTGGGGATGGACAAGGTGGCGCAGCTGCTGCGTGGTTGGGGCGGTGATCCGGATCGGGTGTATCTGGTGGGAGATTCCGCCGGTGCGTTCCTGGCAGCCTATGAGCTGGCGGCGCAGAAGGAAGGTCGGGTGGCGGATGCTCTGGGGATGCGGCCCAGTGGGCTTCCTGTGAAGGGGGCGGCGTTTTTCAGTGGGATGTTCTATACTGCCAAATTCGATCAGGTGGGGGCTTGCCTTCGGAAGGACTTTTATGGGAAGAAGTGGCGCAAGCATCCCTTCCGGCCCTATATGGATCCTGCGGTGCCTGAGGTGGCCGGTGCCATGCCGCCCTGTGTGTTGGTGACGTCGAAATTGGATCATTTACGGGGGTATACTAAAAAATTCGCCAAGGGACTTCGGCGCTCAGGGGTCGATCATACGCTGATGGATCTGCCACTGCATCCGGCGCTGCAGCATGATTTCGTGATCGTGAAGCCGGAGCATCCTAAGGTCCAGCAGGTGATCGATCGAGTCTGCCAGATCTTGGTCGGAGGATCATGAAAACGGGCGCATCACAGGTCGGTTCCTGTGATGCGCCCGATATGTTTTGCGGTGATCAGATGGGGTGGTCCTGGATGTAGCGGTCCAGGATCTGGGCGGCGATCATCACCATGCGGGTACAGGGACGGGCCGCATAGAACGCCGCGGTGCGGGGAGTGGGGTTCGGGTCGCTGGGCGGGTCCCGGAGGATCTCCCGGCAGACGATGCTGCCTGCTTCCTCCCGGAAAGAAGCGGCCAAGGACTGGACCAGATGATAGTGGTCCTTCTTCACCACGCCGTCATCGGGGCCATCGTAGCCATAGAGCAGGCCCGCCACCATGAACATACCGCTGACTGCGCCGCAGACCTCCCGGAGACGGCCCATGCCGCCGCCGAAGGATGAGGCCATCTTCGCGGCGAAGGGCTCCTCCAGCCCGGTCACGTCGCAGAAGGCCACCGCGATCGCCTGGGCACAGTTGTAGCCCTTCAGGAACAGCTCTGCTGCAAGGATGCTGTGATCCATGTAGAAACCTCCTTTTTTCTTCATCATACCACATCCAAGAGCCGGAGGCAAGGGCGGCAGATCGTTGAAATCGGTGGAAGGATGTGTTATAATACCAAATATTTAGATTTGGGGGTATGCTCGTATGGTGGATGTTTTGTTCGTCAACGCGCAAAAAGAGATGGCGCTGGCCCAGGAGGTCAATGGTACGCTGCTTCTAGGCAGTAAGCTGCTCCAGGCGGGCTTCGATGTCCAGGTGCTGCGGTTCGGGCAGATCCAAAGCTATCATCAGGATTATGAGGCGTTCATTCGGGATGTCACCGACAGGATCCTGGAGATCGCGCCCAGATGTGTGTCCTTCTATACCCTGTGGCCCTATTTCCATGTGCAGCTGCGGGTGGCCGCGGAGGTGAAGGCGCGCGCGCCTCAGATCATCACGGTGATGGGCGGCCCCCAGTCCTCGGCCACGGCCAAGGCGACCATGGAGGCTATGGACCACATCGACATGATCTGCACCGGTGAGGGCGAGGACACGGTGGTCCCCTTCTTCGATGCGCTCCTTCGCAAGGACGGGGAGGGGCTGGAGACGATCCCCGGCCTGTTCTACCGGAAGGGTGGGGCAGTGGTGAAGAATGAGATGGATATGCCCCTGTGCGATCTGGAGACGCTGCCTCGCTGGGACGAGCGGCTGTATCTGGCGGCCCATGATAAGCCGGAGCCGGAGCGGACCAGACGGGATTACTATATGCCCATCGACGCCGGACGGGGCTGCCCCTACAACTGCTCCTTCTGCTGCAGCAGTTATTTCTGGCGCAGGACCTATCGTCTGAAATCCCCTGAGCGGATCGTGGCGGATATCCGGTATTTCCATGACAAGTTCGGGATCCGCAGCTTCTGGTTCTCCCATGACGCGTTCACTACGGACCGGCGCTTGGTGTCCAAGGTCTGTGACTACATCATCGAGCAGGGGCTGGATATCAGCTGGAGATGCACTGCCAGAGTGGACTGCCTGACGGAAGAGCTGGTGCTGAAGATGAAGCAGGCTGGCATGGTGGAGATCGAGCTGGGGATCGAGACCGGCTCCCAGCGGATGCAGAAGCTGATCCACAAGAATCTGGATCTTCAAAAGGCCAGACGGATGATCTCCTTCATCCTGGAAAACCGGATCCGGGTGGGACTGTTCTTCATGTTCGGCTTCCCGGAGGAGACGGAGACGGAGCTGGCGGAGACGTTGGAGCTGCTGTTCTCGCTGGTGGATCAGGGAGTACAAAAGGCGGACATCTCCTTCTGCCGCTTCAACCCCACCACAGAGCTGACGGAGCGATATCTGGATCAGCTGGTGCTGGATCCTAAGATCAAGATCTTGTCCCGGGCGATCTTCGGCTATCAGGAGGAGCTGGAGGTGATCGCCAGCCATCGGGAGCTGTTCCCCTTCTTCTACCATCTGGATACGCCCCTGCGCAATGAGTTCCAATACCTATTGTATCTGGTGTACCTTTATCAGAAGTTCCCCAATTCCGCCAAGTACCTGCGGGGCTTGTACGGCGGGGACGATCTGGCGTTCTATCGGGACTTTTATCGGCACAACCGCCATGTCTTCGACCGGGGCACCCGGTATGTGCTGGAGCGGATGGAGACCGATCCTATGGAGCTGTTCTCCAACATGATGGAGGGGATGGAGCAGTCCTGCATCCCTCAGCTGAGGGGACTGATGCGGTTCGTTCGGGACGTCCAGCGGGTCACAGAGTCGGCAGAGGATATCACCATCCGGGACACCTATTCCTTCAATCTCCTGGACTTCAAGTCAAAAAAGCCCATCGAGGCCTACTCCGT
>JAFTKE010000137.1 GCA_017456045.1 Oscillospiraceae bacterium | reverse complement strand
GGTGCGTCGCGCAGCGAATCCAAATCTCAATGATCTCCAGTGGAGATCATACAACTACTGATAGGTGGACCGCCCCCGGGGGAAGGCAGGGCGCTCCCGCGCCAGTACGCTAAACGATGATCTGCGCTGGTGTCGGCTTTTTACGGTCAGAGCTGCTCCAGGGCGGTGCGGATGTCGCCGATGGAGTAGAGGGAGCCGAAGCTGAGGACCACGCCGTCGGGGCCTGCCTTTTCGATCGCCAGACGGACGCCTTCTTCGGTGGTGGCGCAGGCTGTGGCGGTGGCACCGGCCTGACGCAGGTGGTCTGCCAGCTCCGCGGCGGGGAGACGGCGGGGGTTGGGAGGCGTGATGCACACGAACTCCCGGGCGTAGGCCATGACGGGCTTATACATATCCGCGTAGTCCTTATCCGCCAGGACGCCGGTGAGGACGATCAGTTTTTTGCCCGTGAGGTAGTCCTGGATGTTCTTCACCAGGGCTTCGATGCACTGGGGGTTGTGGCCGCCGTCGATGATGAACAGGGGGTCGTGGCGCATGATGTCGAACCGGCCGGGCCAGCGGGTGTCCCGCAGGCCGTCCCGGATATTTTCTTCAGTGATCTTCCAGCCGCCTGCGATCAGGGCATCGGCGACGCTCAGGACCACGGCGGCGTTGTGGAGCTGGTGGTCTCCCAGCAGGGGCAGGAACAGGTCCTTGCGATCGCCGCAGTGGAAGCGCTGGCCCTCCAGGCCATGGGAAAGCAGCTGGATGCCGTCGAAATCGGCTTTGGTGAGTCGGATGTCCCGCTGGGCGCAGATGTCCTCGTAGACCTGCTCCACGGAAGCGCTGCCGCGGTAGACCACGGCTCGGCCGCCTGCTTTGAAGATACCAGCCTTGGTGGCGGCGATCTTCTCCAGAGTGTCGCCCAGGACCTCGGTGTGGTCCAGGCCGATGTTGGTGATCACGGCCACCTCGGGGCACTCGATCACGTTGGTGGCATCGAACTCGCCGCCCATGCCCACCTCCAATACCACGATATCGCAGCGCTGCCGCAGGAAGTATTCGAAGGCGATGCAGCACACCAGCTCGAACTCCGTGGGGGACTCCGCCATGGAGCTGGCAAGGGGCCTGACGTACTCGGTGACGGCGGCCAGATCCTCGTCGGAGATCTCTACTCCATCCACCTGCATCCGCTCGTGGAAGCGGTAGATGTAGGGGGAGGTGTACAGGCCCACCCGGTAGCCTGCCTTGCGCAGGATCGAGGCGGTCATGGCGGCGGTGCTGCCCTTGCCGTTGGTACCGGCGATGTGGACGAATCGCAGCTTCTTCTCGGGGTTGCCCATCTTGGCCAGCAGCTCCTGAGTCCGGCCCAGGCCGGGGATGGAGCCCTTCCAGCAGACGGAGTGGATGTATTCGATGGCTTCAGTGGCGGTCATATGGTGATGTCCTTTCTATTATATAAGGAAGATGTGCCATCGCCCTTCGGGCGATGCTGTTGGCTAAAGAGAAACGCTGCCCATTCCCTGTTTGTCGGGGAGATGATAGGGTCTCCATTGTAGGGGAGGGTCAAGACCCTCCCCTACAATGCGTGAGCTTACACAACGCAGTATACCTACCGCTGATCCCGTGGGATCAGCGGCGGAAAGGGCATGCCCTTTCCCTACGGAGGGAGGTCGTAACTCCGGGGTCAGCGCTTGGGGGGCCAGATGTTCAGGCGCTTGAAGATGCCGGACTTGAACAGCAGCCAGATCACCAGTACGTCCAGGACCAGGGTGATGCCGAACTGGATCGAGCGGGTGCCGATATAGAACAGGAACCCTTCGAAGAACAGACCGTCATAGTACATGAACGCCAAGGTGGCGCTTTGGTACAGGATGGAGCCCAGGATCACTGGGGGCAGCAGGGACACTGCCAGATGCAAGGGGTCGACGCTTTTGGCCAGGTAGTTCCGGAACAGGCCGGCGAACAGGCCGTAGAGGATCGGGGGGACACAGAAGATGGGGTTATAGCCGTAGGGGGAGAACAGACACCCCACGAAGTCCGCGGTGAAGCCTACCAGGGCACCGGGGATCGGGCCGAAAAGCATCCCCGCGATCACCATGGGCACGGCTTCGATGGAGAAGCGGGTGTCGGCGGCGGGCATGGGGATCACCAGGCGGGCCAGCACGACGCTGAGGGCGGCCAGCAGGGCGCAGTAAGCAAGGGTCTTAGTGGTCATGGAATAGTTTCTTTTCATATGGGCAAAGCCTCCTTTTTGATGTGGGCGACGGATCTGGCGGTGTAGCGGCTCCTCTTCCGGCGCTGCGCGCCACCTTCCCCAGCGGGGAAGGCTTAAAAAGTCCCCTTGCGGATACCGCAAGGGGAGCGTCCTCGTACACCGTGGGTGAGGGCAGCAAAAAACACAGCCGACCGTTCGCCCGACCGAGTATCGTTGCTTCATAAAGGATGTAAGTCCCATATGGCGCAGCGGGTGCGAAGATCCTATCGCGGACGGAACGTCCTTCGTCTGTCACACAACTCCCCATTTTGACAGCACTTCACGCAGGGTCTCCTACTCTGTTCGAGGATATCATACACGAAAAGTGGCGGATCGTAAATAGTTATTTTGCATTTTGGGTGGTTTTATGGTAAATTATCGTTTAGCGGCGCGACCGCTCTTGGGAGTGTTGCAAAATGACGCAACACTCCCTTTTTGATATGGCAGGTCGATCCAGGACGTAGGGGCGACCATCGGTCGTCCGCCGCTGATCGCCTGCGATCAGCGGTATTGGCGATGGATCCTACGTTTTTTGCCTGCGGC
>JAFTKE010000136.1 GCA_017456045.1 Oscillospiraceae bacterium | reverse complement strand
CGTACATTTTGAGACAGCCCCGATCATGCATCGTTCAGGGCTGGATCACGACTTCTATTTCCGGATCGATCCCGTAGAATTCCTTGAAGTAGATCCAACGCTGGTCGTTGGTGGGATCTGGATCCCACAGGTATTCCCTGTGGGGGTAGGCTGGCAATACGATCTGGGTGGTCCCATCCTGCTTCGCCTGTTCTATGATCTGGATGCGCTGCCTGGCACATTGACCGATCTGGAAGAACACCACTGTGAGATACACGCATACGGTCAGGCAGAGGGCAAGACAGGTGGCAGAGGCTCTGCGAAGAGTACGGTCCGGTCTCCCGTTCAGGGCATGGGCCAGCAGGTGTCCGGCGAAAAGGATCAGGAACGTATTGGACGTGAAAAACAGCCGGTATCCATCAACTGCGGTCCCGGTCTGGGCCAGAGTGCGGTAGACCGAGCTGCTGAACATGATCGCCGTGCCGATCAGCGCACCCAAAACCATGAGAAGATACTGGCTTTCCAGCTTACGACATCGCCGCCAGTGTGTGACGCACAGGTAGGTGGACAGGAGCAGTACATATAGGGTCAGGTTTTCGATGAAGAGCCCAGTGGCGATGCTCAGCAGGAACGAAAGTGGGATCTTCCAACGTTGGATGTCCAGGGCGATGTAGCAATACACTGCCAGGAACAGGGATGAAATGACGAAGTTGGCGAAGCCGGAGACCCAGCCGTAGGTCTGCATGAAGATGAAGCGCTCCATAGTCAGCAACAGCAGATCCGTCAGAAGGAAGACGGTAAGACGTGTTCGCGGTCCCAGAGCCATCCTTTTGCCTACGATCGCGGATATCGTGTAAGGGAGCAGGAAGCAGGTGGCGCCCATGATCAGCGTCTTCAGCAGCGACGATCTGGTCATGACGATCACGAACAGATTGCCTACATACCGGCTGTTCAAAGTGGCGGAAAGGAACCGCTGCATACCGATGGCCAGCCCGTGATCCCAGTCGTCGTGGGCGTAGGGGATCTGGGCTGCCATCCACAGGTGGAAGGCAGCGAAGAGGAGATAGATCAGCCGCCGGCTCCAAGTGTCCCGGTCAGGGGGGATCTCTGTGCTTTCATAAGCATCCTCCGGATCTGGTGATATGGTGAGAGCCTGTTTTTACCACATTATATCCCCAAACGGCTGCCATTGCAAGGGGATCTGCGTCAGGACTTGGTTTTGATGGCTTGCGTTGGGGCATTGGGTGTGGTATGATGAAACTATCACATAAGGATCGGAGGGCTTGTCATGAAGAAAATAATGGCGCTGCTGCTTGCGGCGTTGCTGCTGTTTGGGCTGTGTGGCTGTCAGGAGCTGGAAGGGTATGTGGAAGAAGAACTGGGGGGCACCGGGCTTTGGGGCGAGGATGCGACCACTGCTCCGGTCCGGGATGCTACAGACCCAACCGTTACCACGGGATCTGGCCAAGAGGAGCTGCCCTACATCGATGAAGACGGCTGGTATTACAGCGCCGAGGATGTGTCGCTGTATCTCCACACCTATGGCCATCTGCCGGAGAACTTCATCACCAAGGATGAGGCCCGGGACCTGGGCTGGGAAGGCGGCAGCGTGGAGCGGTACAAGGACGGCGCGGCGATCGGCGGCGACAAGTTCGGTAACCGGGAGGGGGTCCTGCCCAAGGCTTCCGGGCGGCAGTACTATGAGTGCGACATCGATACCAACGGCGAAAGCAGTCGTGGTGCCAAACGGATCGTGTGGTCCAACGACGGGCTGATCTACTATACGGAAGATCACTATGAGACCTTCACTCTGCTCTACGGGGAGGAAGGGGCATGATGATCTTTCTGGATGGGCGTTTCCTGACCGACAAGGCGGCGGCCCATGACCATTTGGCGAAGCGTTTGGAGCTGCCGGCCTGGTATGGGCGGAACCTGGATGCCCTTTATGATCTGCTGACGGGGCATCTGCGGCCCTGCCACATCGTGGTGATCCATAAGAACGAGCTGCTGGCTCAGCTGGGCGGCTACGGGGAAAGCCTGCTGGAGACCCTCCGGGACGCGGCGGAGGCCGTGGCGGGGATGGAGTTGACTGTATATTGATCAAAAAAGAGCGGTCCTCGCATGGCAATGTTTAAGTTAAGCACGCCCTCAAGGCTCCCCTCGTAGGGGAGCTGTCAGCGAAGCTGACTCTAGTGCCCGCAGGCACTGTGCAAGCGATCGACCGCCCGCAGGGCGGCACTTGGCGAGCGCAGAGGGGCCTTCAAAAGTGTGCAAAGCACACTTTTGGTGATCAGCTTAGCTGATCACACACCCCTCCGAGCCGCCTTCGGCGGCCCACCTCCCCTTTGAGGGGAGGCTTGAGATGCGTGTCTATCCTTTCGAGGTGATCCTATGAACTATGCAGAGCGTATCCGGGCGTTGCGAGAGGATAATGATAAGACGCAGACCGAGATCGCCCAGCTATTGAAGGTGGGGCAGAGGACCTACTGTGACTATGAGCTGGGTAAGACGAGGATCCCAGTGGACAGCTTGATCATGCTGGCGAGACTGTATGATGTCAGCATGGACTACATCTGCGGTGTCAGTGATCGTCGGGGCTGTTTCTCCGGGGACGGGCGCACTTGATCGTCGGATCGTGATTCGGGCGAGTTCATCGTAGGGGCGACCATCGGTCGTCCGCATTGATCACGTGGCCTGCGGGGTGGAGCGGACGAGCGATGCTCGCCCCTACGATGAGGCCGGTGCGTGAGCTGTCGATGCTGGACATTTCTTGGCCGCAGTGAAAAATGTGGATCGTCGCGACAAAAAACTATTGAAATTTCCATTCGGGTGTGTTATAATGTCCTACGTTCGCAGGGTTCGTATATCGGTAATACAACGGCTTCCCAAGCCGTGAAGGCGGGTTCGACTCCCGTACCCTGCTCCATAAGAAGCTCCAAGCCGTTTGGCTTGGAGTTTTTTTAGTCATATTTGGGGGCGGGGCGTAAATTATCGTTTAGCGTTTCACCGCACCCCAAAACTGTAGCAATGTCATTAAGTTAACGAAAGATACGCATCACAAGCCTCCCCTTTGAGGGGAGGTGGGCCGCCGAAGGCGGCTCGGAGGTGTGTGTGATCAGCGCAGCTGATCACTAAAAGCGTGCGACCCATGCTTTTGAAAACCCCTCAGTCAGCTTCGCTGACAGCTCCCCTACAAGGGGAGCCTTGAGGGCGTGCTTAACTTAATGACATTGCAAAACTGTAGGGGAGCGTTTTTGGATCGCAAAACGATGATCTAGCGGATCATGGGGGCGTTCCCGGATCGGAGCGTCATGGAATGTTTACAAATCGTCCAAAATCATTTTATGTTTGGGTATTTGACCGGGGGAAGGGGATCGTGGTAAGCTATAAGGCAGAGAGAACGAAGGAGGCGATGCCATGAGTTATCGGATCGCGAAGCCCAGGGTGGGGCCGCGAACGCTGAAGACGGCGTTGGCGGTGATCGTGGCGATGTTGATCGTGGAGGGCTATGGAGCTTCCACGTCCAAGCTGATATTTGCCATGCTGGGTGCCATGGCTGCGGTGGAGCCGACTTTTACAGAGTCGGTGGCTTCCTGTCTGACCCAGATCGTGGGGGTACTGTTCGGGGCGCTGGTGGGGGTGCTGTTGCGGCTGCTGCCGCTGGATCCGCTGGTGGCTACCGGGATCGGGATCATACTGGTGATCGTGCTGTACAATTGTTTGCGGATCCGATTCTCGCCGTCGCTGCCCTGCTTCATCGTGGTGACCATGTGTACCACACCGGATATCCAGCCCTGGGCCTACGCGCTGGGGAGGATCTGGGACACGACGATCGGTCTGACCGTGGGTATGGTGATCAACACGTTGGTGATGCCCTATGACAACAGCCGTCAGATCCGTGCTACGGTGAAGCTGCTGGAGCGGGAAGTGATCGACTTCCTGGAGGAGATGTTCGACGGGGACGAGGAGCTGCCCCAGGCCGGGCAGATGTCCAAGACCATCGATGAGATGGAGCGGCAGCTGCAGATCTTCTCCAACCAGCGGCTGTTCTGGGGTCGGAAGCAGCAGAAGGAGCAGCTGGAGCGGTTCCGCAAGTGCGACGGCAAGGCCCGGGAGCTGGTGGCCCGGATGGAGATCCTCAGCCAGGTAGGCGGCTCCGGTGGTTTGAGTCCTGAGAATCGGGCAGCCTTGGCGGAACAGGGTGCGGTGATCTCGGAGCCCAGGCCCATGGATCCGGCCAACGAGCGGGACGTGGTGATCGATTACCATGTCCGCCAGATCTTGAAGCTGCGCCGGGAGCTGCTGGAGGCACTGGGGGAGTGAGAGTATGGAGCAAAGGGGCCTTTCGTTGTTGAAGAAGGGACACAGGGGCGTGTTTCGATTCGTGTTCGGGCGGATGGTGCTGGTGACGGTGTTGCTGGTGCTGAACTTCCTGGCGGTGCTGGCAGTGCTGCTGTGGTTTTCGGAATATCTGCTGGCGGCTTTGGGGGTCCAGAGTTTGGCTGTGGTGGCGATGGTGGTGTATCTGCTGAATTCCCGTCTGGACCCCACGGCTAAGATCTGCTGGCTGGTGGTGATCTTCCTGGCACCGTTGTTCGGGTCCATGCTGTTCCTGTTCACTCAGAGCGAGCTGGGGCAGGGAGCCATGAAGATCCGTCTGCGTTTCCTGCGGCAGCAGTCGCAGGGAGCGATCCGGCAGGATCCTGAGGTCTTGGAGGCGCTCCGGCAGGCAGATCCTGGGGCGGCGGCCATGACCCATTATGTAGCCCGGACGGGGTGCTATCCCGTGTTTTCCGGGCAGGCCGTGACCTACTTCCCTCTGGGAGAGGACAAGCTGCGACGGCTGCTCCAGGAGCTGGAAAAGGCGGAAAAATACATTTATTTGGAGTATTTCATCATAGATGAGGGCCTCATGTGGGGGAAGATCCTACAGATCCTGGCCAGGAAGGCGAAGCAGGGCGTGGATGTGCGGGTGATGTATGACGGCACCTGCGAATTCTCGTTGCTGCCCCGCAGCTACCCAAGGAAGCTGGAGGAGCTGGGTATCCGGTGCAAGGTGTTCTCCCGGGTGACGCCCTTCGTATCCACCCACTACAACTACCGTGATCATCGGAAGATCCTGGTGATCGATGGTGCGGTGGCCTTCAACGGCGGGATCAATCTGGCGGATGAGTACATCAACCATGTCCCCAAGCATGGTCATTGGAAGGATACTGCGGTGATGGTGGAGGGCGCAGCGGCCCGGAGCTTCGCACTGATGTTCTTGCAGCTATGGGATCTGACGGAGCGTGTCCCCACGCCTCTGCCGGAGGGCAGGGCTTCGGATATCACCGCAGAGGGCTTCGTGATGCCCTATGCCGACGATCCTCTGGACCAGGAGCTGGTGGGGCGGCAGGTATATATGGACCTGCTGGACCGGGCGAAAAACTATGTCCACATCATGACTCCGTACCTGATCCTGGATGCGGAGCTGGAGGGGGCGATCTGCTACGCCGCCAAGCGTGGGGTGGAGGTGGCGCTGCTGCTGCCGGGGATCCCGGACAAGAAGATCCCCTACGCCATGGCCAAGTCCCACTACAAGCGCCTTTTGGATGCCGGGGTGAAGATCTATGAGTACACGCCCGGGTTCGTCCATGCCAAGGTCTTGGTATGTGATGATAAGGAAGCGGTGGTGGGGACGATCAATCTGGATTACCGAAGCCTTTACCATCATTTCGAGTGTGCGACTTATCTTTACGGTGCGGCTTGCATCGGAGACATCGAAGACGATTTCACCCACTGCGTCCGCAAGAGCCGCACTGTGACCTATGAGACAGTGCGGCGGGAGAAATGGCACGTGAAGCTGATGGGGTATTTGATGAAGCTGGTGGCACCGCTGATGTGAACTTGAATTTTTTGGGGCGGTGTGGTATCATAGAAGAGTAGAGACATCATGTTAGCATGTAGGGAAAGGGCATGCCCTTTCCGCCGCAGATCGTATGCGATCTGCGGGAGATGTTTCATTTTGTGTGTGCTTGCCGTAGCAAGCACACCGGAAAGGGCGTGCCCTTTCCATACGGGACCGATATATCGTTGATAGGGGAGACACATGGAAGATATCAAGCCGATCATCGCGAAGAATATCACGCAGCTGCGGCTGGGGGCTAAGATGACCCAGAGCGAGCTGGCGGAAAAACTGAATTATTCTGACAAGGCCATCTCCAAATGGGAGCGGGCGGAGTCGATCCCGGATGTGGCGGTGCTGAAGAGCATCGCGGATCTCTTTGCCGTGCCACTGGACTATCTGGTGCGGCAGGAGCATCAGGAGGAAGCGCTGGAGGAGGCGCCCTTCGTACCGGATAAGCAGCACAACCATCGGGTGATCACCACCCTCAGCGTGCTGCTGGTGTGGTTCGTGGCTACGCTGGTGTACGTGCTGATGGACGTGATCATGGTGGGGGCGCGGCTGCATTGGCTGACCTTCCCGTACGCGATCCCTGCAAGCATGATCGTGTGGCTGGTGTTCAACTCCATTTGGGGGAAGGTGCGGCGGAATTACATGATCATCTCCCTGCTGACCTGGTCGGCACTGGTGTGTGTGGTGGTGTCGCTGCTGTGCTTCGGTATCACCGCGTGGAAGCTGCTGATCCTGGGCATCCCGGGTCAGATCATCATCTGTATTTGGTCCCGGCTGCAATATCGGAAGCGGTGATCGATCTATCATGGACAGGACATGACGCGAAAGACTGGCGTCATGTCCTTCTTTTTTTGTCACGCTGGGCAAATTATACAGAAATGATGCACAAAGTTTTATACATAGATGAAAGAAAAATGGTGCATTTTGTCGGAACACGTGATAAAATATAGGTGTCATACAGGCGAATATAAGGAGGGGATCCTATGCTTGACAGATCATACTACGAAAAAACGGATGAGATCATCGATCGATATGGCAAGAAGGCCGGATCGTTGATCCCGATCATGCAGGACATCCAGGCGGAATACCGTTACCTCCCGGCGGAGCTGCTGACCTATGTGGCTGCTCAGATCGGGATCACCGAGACCAAAGCCTACAGCGTCGCCACCTTCTATGAGAACTTCTCCTTCGAGGCCAAGGGCAAGTACGTGATCAAGGTGTGTGACGGCACCGCCTGCCATGTGCGCCACTCCACCCCGGTGCTGGAGGCGCTGTGGAAGGAGCTGGGCCTGAGCAAGAAGAAGCATACCACCGACGATATGATGTTCACCGTGGAGACCGTCTCCTGTCTGGGTGCCTGTGGATTGGCCCCCACCATGATGGTCAATGAGCAGGTGTATCCTGCCATGACCCCGGAGAAGGCGCTCGAAGTGATCGCCCAGTTGAGGAGGGATGGCTGATGATCAAGACGATGGAATGCCTGGACCAGGCCCGTGCCGCTGCGTTGCGGCAGCTGGCAGGTTATGATTGCCGGATCCTGGTATGCTCCGGTACCGGCTGTATCGCCACCGGCTCCAATAAGATCTTCGATATCCTGGAAGGTCTGGTGAAGGAGGCTCCCGGCGTGGAGCTGGTGTTCTCCCCCTGTGGCGGCGACCATGGCGACAAGGCCGTGGGCGTGAAGAAGACCGGCTGTCAGGGCTTCTGTGAGTTGGGGCCCCTGGTGCGGATCTCCAAGGGCGACCGGGTGATCCAGTATGTGAAGGTGCAGCCGGAGGACTGCCAGGAGATCGTAGAAAAGTCCGTCCTGGGGGACGAGATCATCGAACGGCTGCTGTACCATAAGGGCGAGCAGAGCTATGTCCAGCCCGATGAGATCCCCTTCATCGCCAAGCAGACCCGGATCGTGCTGGAGAATTGCGGCAGGTTCGATGCGGAGTCTCTGGACGAGTATCTGGCCGCCGGTGGCTTCGAGGCACTGAAAAGGCGATCGCCATGGGCCGTGAGGCCGTGATCGCCGAGGTGGATGCTTCCGGCCTCCGCGGTCGTGGCGGCGGCGGCTTCCCCACCGGCCGGAAGTGGCAGCAGGTGGCCCGTCAGAAGGAGACGGTGCGCTATGTGGTGTGCAACGGCGACGAGGGCGACCCCGGCGCCTTCATGGACGGCTCCGTCATGGAGGGCGATCCCTTCAAGCTGATCGAGGGCATGATGATCGCGGGCTACGCCGTGAAGGCGGAGGATGGCTACATCTACGTCCGTGCCGAGTACCCCATGTCCGTTGCCCGACTGCGTAACGCCATCGCCCAGCTGGAAGAGCGGGGCTTGCTGGGTGACAACATCCTGGGGACCGATTTCAATTTCCATATGCATATCAACCGGGGCGCCGGTGCTTTCGTGTGCGGTGAGGGTTCTGCCTTGACTGCCTCCATCGAGGGCAACCGTGGCATGCCTCGTACCAAGCCCCCCAGAACGGTGGAGAAGGGGCTGTGGGAGAAGCCCACGGTGCTGAACAACGTGGAGACCT
>JAFTKE010000135.1 GCA_017456045.1 Oscillospiraceae bacterium | reverse complement strand
TGGTGGACGCTGTCCGGACGGTGGATAGCAGCAAGACCAGCCTGATCACCTTCGATGGGACCTCTGACACCAAGCGGTATCCTTCTGTGTCCTTCGAAAGCGCGTTCTCTTTGAACTTCTACTTCACCACCGCCAACGTGCCGGAGGGTGACGTGCGGCTGTACTACTGGACTCTGGATGACTACAACGCTGCCACCACCTTGAAGCCCAGCAATGCTACGGGCATGATGGTGATGACTGCTACGGGCCTTGAGAACCAGTACTGGGGCCAGGTGCCGGACATCGCGGCGAAGAAGCTGGATGAGACGGTGTATGTGGCTGGGTTCTACACCTATGACGGCGTGACCTACTCCACGGGCTTGCTGAACTACTCGATCGGCAAGTACTGCGAGGGCATCGCTGCCAAGGATACCTCCACCCAGCAGGCGCTGGCTCAGGCTACGGCTGTGTATGGCTACTATGCCAAGGAGTATTTTTCTAATCTGTAATGCATATCGTTATCTCGTGGCCGCTACGTTCGTAGCGGCCACGAGTGTTTTAGACATGGAGCAAGATTGATTTTTGACGGATGATGTATTATACTGTAAAGCATCGGAGGTGTGAGATATGGACATTTCAACATTAAAAGAAAAGCTTGAGGAAGCGAAGTATATCCATGATGATACACTTTTGACCGTTCTTTATGTTGCTTTGCAACTGCAACGACCTCTTTTGATCGAAGGCGCGGCCGGCGTAGGAAAGACCGAGATCGCAAAGGTCATGGCTTCTGCGCTGGATAGGGGATTGGTCCGGCTCCAATGCTATGAGGGGCTGGATGAAAGCAAGGCGCTGTATGAATGGAACTACCAGAAGCAGCTCCTGTCGATCCAGGTGAATATGGGTACGAAGGACAAAGATGAACTGACCAAAAGTCTGTTCAGTGACGAATACCTTCTGGAACGTCCTTTGTTGAAGTCGATCCGCTCGGAGCGTCCCGTTGTCCTTCTTATCGACGAGATCGATAAGGCCGATGAGGAATTCGAAGCGTTTTTGCTGGAATTGCTGTCCGAGATGCAAGTCTCGATCCCAGAGGTGGGGACTATCAAGGCCAATTCTGTCCCCTTTGTCGTTTTGACATCTAATCGCACTAGGCCCCTTTCTGATGCGCTCAGGCGTCGCTGCGCTTATTTGTATATCGACTATCCTGATGTGGAGAAGGAACTGGCCATCTTGCGCGCGAAGCTGCCACATATCGATGACAGACTTTCATCCCAGGTCGCTTTGGCCGTCCATCGTCTGCGGTCTAATGATGCGATCTTGAAGAAGCCTTCCATTGCTGAAACATTGGATTGGGCAGCTGCCTTGGATGCGTTAGGGGTCGCTGAATTGACGCCTGATGCGCTTCGAAGGACGGCAGGTTTCCTTCTGAAGAATAATGATGATATGGCAGTCTTGTTGAAAACAGAAGAGGATGGTGGCTGTCATCATTGTGATGGAAGCTGTGGGGGCCATCATCATGGGTGATCCTTCCGTATACTTGGAAAAACTATCTCTCTTTTCCCGGATGCTCCGTCTTGAGGGCGTGACCGTCACTCCTAAGGAGACGGCAGATGCTGCATCGATCCTAACGACTCTGGGTTTAGATGACCGACAGCTTGTCAAATCTGCGCTGCGTACCGTATATGCCAGATCACGGGAAGAACAGTTTACCTTTGATCGCGTTTTTGATGGGTTCTTCATTTCAGAAGAGAAGATGCGCCAACAGGCCAAGGAACAAGCTGAACGGGATCAGCAGATCCAACAGGCAAGGATAGAGGCAGAGAATGATCTGCAGGTGAATGGTCGATCTATGGATCTTAGTCGGGAACAGATGGAGACCTATGTGACCATGCCCCAGTCTGAACGAGATCGTCTTCGAAGCTTTATGGAACGATATCGGGATAACATGGAACGAAACCCGGAGCTGTACAGCAATTTCATCCATTCTGTCTTTGCTAAGTCTCTTCTTGAACAGCAAATGCGTATGGAGGATGCCGCTGTGGGTGGCAGTGCTTCAGATCCTGAGTTGGGATTGCTTTTTCGTGACATCTCTCAGTTCAAAGATACGGAGATACCCAAGGCGATATCCATTATCCAGACGCTTTCACGTCAGCTTAGTGGTGAATTGACCTCTAAAAGAAAGGCGGCATCCCGTAGCGGAAAGATCGATTTCCGAGCCACTATCAGAAAGGGGCTGGAGACTGGGGGAAGCTTGTACAGACTTCGATACAAAAAGAAACGTGATCGACGAAGACACTTAGTCCTGCTGTGTGACGTTTCTGGATCGATGGTGCAGTTTTCAGAATTCGCGTTACGATTCATCCAGTCGCTGGATCAGGTGTCGGAAAGCTCAAAAGTGTTTTTGTTCTCTGAAGAGATTTTCGAAGCGGATAGATTCAGTCTTCAGAATATGGATCTGTTTCGAAACTATGTGAAAGAGTGTGGTATCTACGGAAAAGGAACGGACCTTGGCGGCGCATTAACAACTATTTGCTCTAAAAAACCAGCAATGTTGGGTCCTTCCACAACGTTGTTGATCCTATCTGACACGAAAACGATCGATCAACCCAGAGCGCTTGCATCGCTGGTTGAAGCAAAACGTCAGTCCGGGCGTGTACTATGGCTGAATCCCATCCCACAGCGTCATTGGCAAGGTATCCGAAGCGCACAGGTTTTTGGTGCTGTATGTCCTATGGTCGCTTGTGATACGTTGCATGCATTGGCTGAAGCCTGTCGGCACTTGGTTACTGTATAGAAAATGAGCTCCGCCATCAAGCGGAGCTCATTTTTAGTGGGTATCATAGGTTGGAGAAATACTCCTTGGCGTAGTAGCCATACACAGCGGTAGCCTGCGCGAAGGCCTGCTGATCAGAAGTATCCTTCGCCGCCACAGTCTCGCAATACTTGCCGAGACTATAAGCGATGATGCCGGTGGTGTACTCCACGCCATCGACTTCGTAGACACCGGCCACGAAGACGGTCTCATCCATCTCCTTGGCGGCGATGCCTTCCACCACACCGTAGTAGGAGTTGGTGCCAGCCAGAGTCATCTCCATGGTCCCGGTAGCATTGTCCTTAGTCAGAGCATCCACACTGTCATAGGTCTCGATATCCCAGTAGTAGAAGGTCATGCCGTTATCGGGAGTAGTGCTGGTGTTGAAGTAGAAGTTGATGGAGAACGCGCCGTCGAAGGACACGGAGGGATAGCGCTTCGTGAAAGCGGAAGCCGTGTAGACGAAGTTGGCACTCTTGGTGCTGTCCACGGTCACCACATCAGCCACCAGGGACTCGTCATAAGCAACGTTCAGCGCCTTCTGCTCGTCGGTCAGAGAAGCGTTGGCCAAGTCCTCGGTGTTATACCCGAAGTACAGCTGCGCCTCCGCACCGTAGTTCAGCATGGCCACCACCAGCGCCTTGCTGTAGGAGCTGCTGGTGCTGCGGTTCAGGATGGAGCTTGCATATCGCACAGCGGAATAGTAGTTGAGGTCGGTGTACACGTAAGAGCCGTCAGTGAGCTTGGCGTAGATCTTGAACCACATCTGATCCGCCATCCGCTTCGCCGCGATGCCCTCTGTCGCCACCATGTACAGGGTGCCATCGGTGGAATAGTTGGAATACACCTTCACCGCGTCATCGATGGTGCCGTCAGTCAGCTGAGATTCGAAGGTGATCATGCCCATCTCCACCACGTCGTCCAGATCGGAAGCGTTGAAGTAGATGTTATACTGGATCTCACTTTCGAAGCTGACGGTGCCATAGTCCAAAGACAGGCTGGGCTGCACCACCGTCTCCACCTCAGGCTGCTCCACCGCATCCTCAGACACGGCTGCGCCCACCACATAGGTAGCGCTCATCTGCTTCTCGATAGAGGACAGCTGCAACGCGGACTCGGAAGCGAGCATCGCGCCGCTGGCCGCAGCATAACTCAGGGTCAAAGAGCCGTCTCCATTCTCCACCAACGCGAAGGTCAACTCCACATTGCCGGGAACGAACATCTTTTCCCAGTTACCTGTCCTGAACGTCCCCGTCGTAGCGGTGGTGTATTCTGCCGTACGATACTCGTTGCCCGCACTGGACTTGATGCACACATAGCTATCGACAGTAAAGCTGATCGTCAGCTTTCCTTCCACGAACCGATTATCGTACAGATCGGACCCATCTCCCTCGATGCCGAAGTTAGCCCCGTTGAGATAGCCGACCAGATAATAGTCCACGCCTTCCGCTCCCTCTGGGTAAGCAGACCAACCAACATTGACATTGTACAGATCTCTTCCATCCGTAGGGATCGCCAGATCGTCGGTCTGCACACCACTGCCGTTGTTGAAGATCACGTTCACCGCATCCAGGGGGACGTTATAACGATACAGATCCGTCGTCCCCTCCACCAGGGTCATGGCGGTACCGGGCCAGCTGCCAGTCAGGGGATCACCTGCAGCGTTCCACGCATAGATATCGACGCTGCTCCAGCCATTGCTGTTGCGGAAATACACCGTCCGTACCGTGGCATAGTCACAATTCGCACAGAAGCCATCCACCATCTGATGTCCGGCAGCCGCCACCACTTCGGTCTTGGTCCCCTTGCACGATGCGCAGGTGAAGGTCCTCACCCCCGCTTCCGTGCAGGTAGGCTGAGTGGTGATGACGCCCGCATCGTACTGATGCTGGCAGACCTCCTGTCCGCAGGTGGAGCAGGTGCCGCCCTCCACCACCGTGTGACCGGCGGCGGGGACTGCTTCCGTCTCCGTCGCACCGCAAACGGTACAGGTGTAGGTCTTCTCGCCCGCTTCCGTGCAGGTGGGCTGAGTGGTCACCGAACCATCATCCATGGCGTGGCCGGTGGCCGCGATCGCTTCGGTGACAGTACCGGAACACACCGCGCAGGTGAAGGTCAGCACACCTTCCTCGGTACAGCCGGGAGCCTTGGTCTGGACGCCCTCGCCTAGATCGTGCCCGGTAGCCACAGTGGTGACCGTCTTCTCATACTGGCAAGCCGTGCAGGTGTATACAGTCACGCCGTCCACGGTGCAGCTGCCTGCCTCGGTCACCTCTTCTTCATAGGTATGGGCACAATAGCTCAGCACCATCGCGCCGGAGCTGTCCTGGGTCAGGGTGAAGGTGACTTCTTTCCCGCCGGGGACGAACAGCTTGCCCGCAGTGTCCAGCCCCTCGGCCTTGACCATGGAAGCCGTGGTCTTTTCGGTAACGTTCCCGCCACTGATCATGTACGCCACATTGGTGCTGGTCTTCAGGGCAACATAGCTGTCCTGGGTGAAGGTCATGGTCAGCTTGCCGTTCTTGAAGCGATAGTAGGACACCGCATCGCCTGCGCCATAGTTTTCTGTGCCGTTGATGTCGCCCCACAGCAGCCAGTTCACCAGGATGCCGTTCTCGTAGTAGAGGATCGTATCCTCACCCACGCCCTCCACCTTCATCAGGTCCAGGCCCACCAGCTTCAGGCTGGAGTAGGAGGCCATGGCCAGCGCACCGGCAGTGCCGTTGGCCCGGATCACCACCTGATACTTGCCGTCCACCTTGGGACACTGGGTGTAGGGGATGGAATAATACTGCTCCGTGCCGCTTTCCACAGTGACCAGAGGCTTCCAGGCATAGCTGCCATCGCTAAGCTGGACACCATACTGGATCGGCGCGTTCAGCACGCTGTATCCGGTGCCGAAGAACATCCGGTAATCCAGCGCCCGGATCGCCAGCTGCAGCTCATGGGTAGCAGAGCTATCCTCGCTGACGTAGAACACCAGAGCGGAATTGGAGATGGTGCCCTCCATATAGACCTCATTGTTGGGGCCCTGGATCAGGTAATCCTCGGAGGAACCCACCTGATTGCCCACATACACCTCGGAATCCGACTGGAAATCATCTCCCAGCAGGTTCTCGGTCCAGGTGGTGGTGCCGGAGGACAGAGTCAGACCGCCGCTGGTCATATCGCCCACGGCCACGGTCCCCTGGGTGATCAGATCCCGCAGCTCCAGGAACTCGGCACCGTTCTCGGTGGCGTTGTAGGCCTCATGGATACCATCTTCGATGGGCTGGTAGATCCGCAGACCATCGATATAGAGGTAAGTATCCATCAAGTGATCCTGGATGTCGCCGCCCTGGGCTTCCCACTTATCGAAATCATAGGTGGGGTTAGCAGAGATCTCCACGATGTAAGTGCCATGGGCCAGATCCTTGACCCGGACGACCGGCACCTGATAGATGCCCTCCTCGCCGCCATTCGCGCCGTTATCGAACTCATTGATCACAGGGAAATACTTGAAGTGATCGCTGGCATCGATGGTCCCGTCTCCATTGTGATCCGCAGACTTCTTGGTCACGGTGCCATCCGCGGCGGTGACGGTCTCGAACACCTCCACCACGATGATGCCGGACTTGCTGGCATCGGTGCGGCCGATCAGCTCGAAGCCGGTGCCGGTGAAGGTGAACTCCGCCAGCTTATCATAGCCGGTGATCTTGAACTGGGTCATACTGTCGCCGCTGTACAGGCTGTTGGCGGCGTCCTGATAAGTGGGATCCTGACCATAGGGGATATCCTGATCCACGCTCTGCGTCAGCGCGCCGGAGCCCTCGCCGTGGTGTTGGAAGCCGCCGGCATCGGTGGCGCGATCGATGCTCTGGAAATCATCCTCATAGTAGATCACACTGGCGGGGACCACCGTGACCTTCTTGAACATCTGCACCTCGTTGTTGATGTCGATGGTGCCGGTAGTCGTGGAAGACGACAGCTCCGAGGGCACCTCACCGGTGGTATGCACCGTCAGAGCCAACCAAATACTGCTTTCCGTCTCCAGGAAGTCGGTGGGAGTGAAGGTGAAACCGGCATCCTCGCCTTCGGCACTGTAGGCCACATGGGCCTTATAGTAGCTGGTGGCACCATACTGGTAGTCCCAGTCGGGATCCACCGTGATCCACGCCTCCAGACCGGCGTTCACCGTCAGGTCCACCGTCTGGTAAGACACCTGAACGCCATCCTGGTTCGGATCGGCATCGCTACCACTGTTGACCACCATATAGGACACGCCCGCCGGGACCTGGACGGAATACCAGCCGTCGGTCCCCTTGGTCATAGCCACGCCGGGCCACTCGGTAGCGCCATCGGCGGTGCCGGTGAGCCAGTAGTGCAGATAAGCGCCGCCCCAGCTGTCGGGCACCTTGGCATGGACGGTGTAGCTGGACTGATTATACGCCATGGTGGCGGAGAACAGGTTCTTCCCATCGTCTCGAACGCCGTGGGCCTCACTGTCCAGGGAGATCCAGACCTCCTTGCCCGCCAAAACATCCAGGTCATCGGTCTGGTTGATACCGCCATCGTTGACGATCACGTAGGAGGTCTCGCTGGGGATCTTGCCGGTGTACTTGCCGTCAGAGCCCTTGGTCATCTCCTCGCCGGGCCAGGAATTCAGGAAGGTGCCGTCGTCACGCCAGCAGTACAGATAGACCTTCTGCCAACTGCTGGGCACGGTCACATGGGCATCGGCATATTTCACCACGTTGCTGACCACCGCGGGATAGTAGGTATCCTCAGCGGACTTGGCACTAACGGTGATGCTGGACTCCATGCCGGGGGTGATCTCCAGATCGTCGGTCTTCTGATCGTCGTTGCCGTTGTTGATGATCACATAACCCACATCCGCAGGGATGTCCAGATAGTAAGCGCTGCCATTCTCGTCCACCTTGGTCATGGGCGTGCCGGGCCAGCCGTTGTTGGCACCGTTATCGTACCAGTAGTAGGCTCGCACATCGGTCCACTCAGAGGGTACATCGGCATTGAGCCGCACGGTCCCGATCTCCGTCAGGGAGTAGGTGCCGGTGGCGGCATCGAAGCTGATGTCCTTGCCATCGCTGTCGATCGCCACGTTCATGTTGAAGTAGCCGTCAGGGAAGATGATCTTTCTCATGTCACCGGTCCCCAGGGAGCTGAAAACGATCCGGTTGCCTGCGCTGTAGGAGCGGGCACTGAGGTAGCTGGGCTGGGAGGTGGACACGCCCATGAGCTTGGCCTGCATGGTCCCGGAGGAGCCGAACAGCTCATCGTCCTTGAACAGCGCGCCGCCGGCATCCAGGCTCTCGGTCTTCAGACCGTAGTCCAGCACGAACACGCTGTCCTCCACATCCGCCACATACACCGTCACCCGGATGATCGCGAAGGTGTCCTCTGCCATGGCAGAGGCCTTGGTCCCGGCCGCGTAGCCGCCATTGCTGTCGTTGAGATGGATCAGCACATGGAAGGAGTAGGTACCGGCATTGGGATAGGCGATATAATGGCCCACGTTCCCGGCCGCGTCGGTCCCCTGGCTCACCCCCGTCTCGGAGGAGATGGGATTGCCGTACTTGTCGCACAGACCGATCACTACCTTGCTCAGATCCGCACCGGTGACCACACCGCTGCTGTTGGTGATATCGATCTTGTCGAAGAACTTGTGATACTTGTTCAGCTGGCTGTCTGTGTTCACCGACTCCACGATCGCGTCGGTGGTCATCTCCTGATGCTGCAGGAACAGCTCATGCCCCGCCCACTGGTAGTATACCGGCGCGCCGGAGGTGTAGACCCGGTGCTTGGCATCGCTTCGCAGGGTCTCGTTGCCGGCATCGGTGGGTTCGTACTTGGTGGTGGCAGTGACATAGACGATGTTCTCCATGCCGCCGTTCTCCACCTGGGACAGGGTCATCACATAGTACATGCCCTTGATGCTCACAGAGGAGCCCACCCACAGTCCGGATCCGGAGTTGGTGATCTCCGCGTCCTCCAGACCGCTTTCCGTACCGTCGGCCTGGAGGCTCTTGAGGAAGCTCTTCAGCTCCTCATTGCTGCTGAAGGTGATATCCACCGTGGTGGTCTCCCCTGCATCATTGGTGCCGACGACCACCGCCGTCAGATCCGTGGCCTCCAACGTGCCGCCATTGACGTCGCGCACGTGGGAGCCGTTCATGCCCTTCGCTACGGTCAGACCGTTCTCGGGATCCAGGGTCACACCGATGATGTCATCGGTGAAGGTCAGGTTGTAGAGCTTCGTGTTGCCGGTGTTGGTCAGCTTGAACTCATAGCCGATGGGAGAGGACCCATCCACTGCGCCGCCGTACTCCACCTTCTCGCCGAACTGGGTGGCGTTCTTCTCCACGCCCAGGCTGGGGTCGGTGACGTGCATGTTGGTCACGATCCGGCAGTTGGCGCCATAGCCGTGACGCTCCATGTAATAGAAGTCGAAGGAACAGATCTGCCCCTCAGTCAAAGCCAGGGCATCCACACGATCCCGCTCCGCCTTGGTCAGCGCCGCATAGGCAGTGGCATCGGCCTTGATGCCTCTGGCCCACTCCACATAATCGTTGACGCTCATCTTGGCCTTGGTGATACCATGGGCACCGCCGATGTCCAGCACCAGCTGGTCATTCAGGAACAGATAAACGTCGTCGTCACCCTCGAACTCGAAGAACAGCGCGTCGTCCTCATAGTACACGAACTCACCGTTAGATGCCATGACGTAGTTGAAGTTCCGGGACTCATAGGATTCACCGGACTCGGAATAGTTCAGGATACCGTCATCGGCGAAGTAAGAGCTTTCGGTCTCATCGGGATAGTCACCCTCCGTGTCCGTCACCGGCAGGAAGGGGAAGCGGGTGGTGTCTGCGCTGTCACTGTCGTTGATAGAGACCTTGTCCTTGGAATTGACGTTCTCCAGAGAGATGGTGCCGTCACCATAGACTGTCTGGCCATCCTCCACCTTCACATAGGGAGAGTAGTCCAGCGCGGACTGGCTGCTGTCAGCATAGCCGGACGCGGTCACCTTGCCGGTACCGGTGGTAAAGCCCGCATCGAACACATAGGCCTCCCGCCCGTCGTCCAGAGTGACACCGCTCAAGGTCAGGTATCCATAATCGTCCTGGAGCTGGTTATAGGAATCATCCACGAAAATATTGGCCAGCAGGTAATACGCCGCATCCACGCAGGTAGAGATGTTGCCCCGTACAGTCTTGAACGCGCCAACCAGGGAATCGGCCTTGTCCAGAGTATCGGCATAGGTGCCCCGGGCAGCAACGCCGTCAGCATAGGACCCCTTGTCTGTGCCAAAGGTGAACTGGACCCCCAGGCAGATCCGCAGTGCAGTGGCCAGATCCATGGAAGCCTCCGCCGTCTCCGCGTAGGTATCTCCGGTCAGATCGAACCGGTCCTCCAGATCTCCGTCGCCATTGATATCGAAGGCGAACTGGCTGCTGCGTGCGCCTTTGACGAAATTGTAGTTGTAATCGCCGTCCGAATCGAAGGGCGGGATGATCAGGGTCTCATACAGCAGGTTCGCCAGATATTCCACCGTTTCCTGACGGTACACCGGCTTCCCATCCACCAGACCGCTCTCCAGCATACCAGCCGTGACCCAACCCTGGGTGATCAGCTGCTTCAAGGTATAGCCATCGAAGGCGAGGCCGCTCATATCATAGTAGCCCAGCGTGCTGAAATTCGCCATATCCTGAGCTTTCATCAGATAGATCTTATTGCTTTCGCCGGTGTCCTTATAAAGCCGACCGGAGAAATCCTTCCGGTATTGGTTCACCGTACTGGTGCTGGAGTCCTGGCCAGAACGCATATCGTAGCCGATGGCGTAAGCATAGTAGCCGTTGGGGGCAGTGTTGTTACCGCCGGCCAGGTTCGTCCAACTACCGCCATCGGAGGCGAACAGCAGGCCATAGGCCAGGTTGTTGCCCATGTTCCAGGTCCGCCCTGCCTTGATCGTCTTGGTGGAAGCCCCAGAGACACCGGTCTGCACCTTGATCCCCTGGTTCATGTAGGCAGTTGCATCGGTAGCGAAGGAATCCGCACCAGTTTCGTCCGGGAAATAGGCAACATACGCCAGATCCAAGCTCTTGCCGCTACCCGTCGGGAAATTCATACCAACATACTTGATATAGCGCAAGCTGCTGATCGACCACAGATCGATCACAGCACTGACCCATCCGTCCGAGACTGTCGTTCCATTGTAAGTGGCCAGACTGAAATTAGTCGTTTTACCGCTGGGGAAGCTCGAGGTCACACAAGTGGTGCTCCCATCGACATACCCTCCGGATGAATATCCGGAAAGCCAGATCCCGAATTCATCTGAGGTGGTATATCCATTCGCCCGATAGACCAAGATCAGATACCGAACTCTTCCCGCGCTGGTATCATAACTAACATAGTGCGTCGTGCTCACGGACGAACCTTCAATGAACTCTGATAGGATGATATTGCTGGAAGCTTCTGCGCTGCTGAGCTTGACGAAGTCCTGGCTTCCTTCGTCGACGCTCTGGACTTTCATGCTCGATGGAGTGAAGTCGATCCAGCTCGACCCCGTGTATAGATCCAGTTCGGTAGGCTGGCTCCATCGTCCATAGGTCGCCATGGTCTGCCCGGTCGCCAAGGCAAAATTCATGCCATATCTCTTTTTCGTATCACTGGTACCATTGGCCTCGGATACAGAAGGAGTCGTCATGTTGGCATGGTTCAGACTAAGATCATATCCCGGCTCACTGACCGTAGGATAAATATAATAAGTAGGTGTCCCCGCAGCCAAAGTGATCGTCTGAGTCACCTCGAGATGCTCGCCGGGCTCGTTGTCGAACGCCACCGCATCCTCACCGTAGTTCTTCGCCTCGACAGCGTTATCGAAGAAAGCCACGTGGGAAAGGTCGATGTAGTCACCGGAGTCAACCATATCCGAGAGCATATACACACCGGAGACCGTGGAGAAGCTGCCCCATCTGCTCTCGCCCAATGCCGCCGCCAGATCTACTACCAGATACGTCCACGTATCGGTATCCTGGATCGGCAGGCCCAGCGTATCGGAATCCTGATAACCATAGTACAGATACTGGGAGGAATAGTGCTCCAGCTGGATATCGATGCGCTCATCGCTGTCCCGACCATTCGCCCGGTACACCAGGACCATATACTGGATGTTGGCCTTCGCTACCTCCGAAAGGGTGTTGCCCTTCGTGAAGCTGTGGAGCATCAGGTACTTATAATTGCTGGTACCGGTGCCAGGATAGGAGACGTGCATATACTTCGGAGACTCGAAGCGCACCGCAGGGACCATGCTCAGCGCATAGTTGGACTTCGCAGCGACATCACTGGCCGAGGACCAGGTATAAGAATAGCTGCTGCTCCCCGCGCTGGTGGTGAAGTCCGTCCCCACCGCCGTCGAGGGCATCACTGCGCCGCCGCCATAGACCATCCCGGCAGCAGAAGCTGTGTCCGCACGGCTATTGGCTGGCTCGAAGAGCATGCCATCGTTCAGATAGTCATAGATCTTCACCGGCCAGTTGATGACATCGCTCTTGTCCAGCGTGTCGGCATCGAAGCCGATGTCCTCACTGCTGATGATGTCACCCACAGCAGCGAACACGCTCACCGGCAGCATGGATACCACCATCACCGCCACCAACAGCAACGACAGTGACCGCCTGCACAAGCCTTTCATCTTCATAAGCTCGTCCCCTTTCATGCCGCAGTCGCCCCCGCGACACTTCGATGTTCTTGCACCACAGGCCTTGGCGACACGGAAAGACCCGTCGGATGCCAAAATACAGACACCTACCCATGGTATACAGTTATACATTATGTATTATATCACCGATTTTCGCCCCCGTCAATCGTCCCATTCCGTCCTTTTCCACAAAAGACATCATCATTTTTTAACGTTTTGTGAAATTACCTATTGCTTTTTCTTTCCAGAGGCGTTATAATATGCGGTAGTTATGTTGCGGTATTGTTCGCACTGCCCATTTCAGGCCCCGGTGTATCATAATTGATCAGAAAGTAGGTCGATCGGCTTATGAAAATCGCATATGAGAAGCCCATGGTGGCGGTAGAGCGTTACGAACTGAGCCAGACGATCTCTGCCTGCATCACCAAGATCGGCCTGATGGATTCCGCCTGTGTCCTCGTGGACCCCGATGCCCCCCGGGAGATGAAGTCTCTGGCTGTGGGCCAGTGGTTCACCGGCGCATGCAAAAACTACATGAGCGGCGGTCAATCCAGCGACGGTGTCTGCTACCATACCAACGCCAACGCCACCTTCAATTCCTGAACATATCTCCACCGGCTCCCTATCCAGGGGAGCCGGTCTTTTCATGCCCGAAACCACCATATCAGCCAAGGTCATTCCGTTAAGCGTTCCCGTAGAGGCCGATGCCCACATCGGTCCCTCAGAGTATCGAAAAACCAGGTCATCGCGAAGCGACGTAGCGATCCCCACCTCTAACTATCGGGAGCAGTCCACATCGCCCCCTCTCTGATCGGGCGATCCGATCAGAGAGGGGGCGTTGCAGCCTGCTAAACAGGGCTCTGACCACCTGCCCCTACGCGTCCCGGCACATCCCACAGATCCGCCCCGCCCTTTTTGTGCGATCTCCTCAATTGCCATCCAGCGACCCTTCCGATATAATTATAATGTATCATTATACGATCCTACTGATGGAGGTAACCGTCATGAAATCGTTCCGAGATCGCCGCTTTTTAGGTGGCACTGCTGTCGTCCTGGTCCTTGCCATGATCGCAGGCTTCTTGTTCCTGATCCCCACCAAGGCCGCCGACACCAGCGACATGGGCTCTCTGGCAGACAGCTTCTCCGCCAACACCAGCACCTTCACCCTGTCAGATACCAGCCGCTTCTTCATCCCCACCACCGACATCCCCGCCAGCGATCTGGTATCCACCATCCAGGTGGCCCAGCAGCAGTTCGCCGCCGATGGCTATCCCAGCGGCAGCGCCATGGAGATCGTCTGGGGCAAGGAAGACCTGATCCAGGCCGGCGACATCGTGATCCGTCTGGACAGCAGCGCCACTGCCATGGGTGCCGAGGGCTACCAGCTCGCCGTCAGCTCCTACGCCACCGTCACCGCCCGGGATCTGCGGGGCGTGATGTACGGCCTCAACGCCCTGCTGAAGCACTTCCGCCTGGCGGGCAGCGATTCGATCCAGGGCTTCACCCAGGTAGACACCCCCGACACCACCGAGCGCACCGTCAGCCTGGACTTCGCCCGGAAGTATTACTCCAAGGACTGGATCTGTAATTTCATCCGCCAGATGGCATGGATGGGCTACAACACCATCCAGCTCCACCTGGCCGAGGACTCCGGCATCCGTATGGACATCTGGGACGAAAGCATCTACAAAGGCTCCTTCCAGCCCGCCAATGATCTTTCCTGGATCTGCGGCAGTGAATACGCTTACTATATCGATCTGTTCTCCCCCAACGGAGAGGTCGTAGACGATCCGGACAAGGACAGATACCTGACCGCCGCTGAGATGATCGAGATCCTGGACACCGCCAAGCGGTATCAGATCTCCGTGATCCCCTCCTTCGACAGCCCCGGCCACATGGATTACCTGACCTGGAAGTACGAGGACCACTATCTAAAAAACACCGGCTACACCTTCTATTCCACCTACTATGATAAGACCTACGCCGCCAAGGACGTGGAGGGCGTGATCAACTACACCAGCTCCAAGAGCGCCGACATCACCCCCGTCCGCTACAAGCCCTATTTCAAAGCCGTGGACATCAACAACGAGCAGGCCAAGGCCTTCGTCATGGAGCTTTACACCGACATCGGCAATTTCTTCAAGGAATACGCCGGCTCCACCGAATTCAGCATCTGCGCCGATGAAGTGGTCCTATCTGCTGTCTGGACCAGCAGCGGCTGGGTCGAGGTCGACTACAACTTCGATTACAGCGACTTCGTGGGATACATCAACGAGCTGAACGCCCACCTGAACGGTATGGGCTATATCTGCCGTGCCTACAATGATTTCATCGGCATCACCACCTATTCCGACACCTACCCCCTGTCCAGCTTCCCCTCCAACCTGAAGATCATGTACTGGTCCTCCAACCATAACGCCGGCGACAACGGTGCAGACGGCAGTCAGTCCACCACCTGTGAACCGGTCAGTTACTTCGCCGGGAACCGTCCCCTCTTCAATTGCCTGGGCAACCAGACCTATTACGCCCAGGCCTACTCCAGCACCACCACGCACGCCGACTGCCGTTGTCCCCAGAACACCAACTGGACCATGGGCTATGGCACGGAGGATCTGATCTATGACAATTGGAGCCCCAACGACTTCACCGCCAGAGGCCTGTATCCCTCCTCCACCATGACCGTGGATGCCGAGGACGTATCCGGCGCCTACTTCCTGATCTGGTCCGATAACCCCGCCCTCTCCACAGAATCCGAGATCTGGAACGGCTTCAACAGTTGCAACAACGACCACCTGTACGTCAACCTGATCGACCGTATGTGGTCCAACTCCATCAAGATCTGGAATTGGGACATCAACAACACCGTCACCTTTGACGAGTTCAAGGCCCTTCGGGCATACCTGGACGATTTCCCCGGCCTGGACTCCGACCAGGACTCCTGCACCGAGACCAACGCCTGCTCCGTTGCCCCCACCTATGTGGCAGCTACCGAGGCGGTGTGCCTGGCGGACCACGATATCCTCTCCGCCGCCCTGGCCAATAAGGTCTCCCCGGACCCCTACACCGCCGAAAGCTACGCCGTCTATCAGGCTGCCTACGACCATGTGGCAGCGGTCGATGCCGACCAGAGGGCTACCGCCTCCCAGATGAGCGAAGCCATCGCTGCCCTGACGGCGGCGAAGAACGCCCTGGTACCCAAGGTCTACACCGTCACCGTGGTACAAAAGCTGCAAAATACCGACACCACCCTGGCCACCCGCAGCTATGAGGTCGGCAGCACCTCCGGCACCTTCCAGCTGTATCTGCCCCGGCTCTACGGCTATTCCCTGGCCTCCACCGGAAGCACCCTGTTCACTCCCTTGGCATCCGCCGATGGCTCCGGCTATCTCAGCGGCCTGGCCACCGATGATACCACCATCACCCTTTGGTACCGCCACAGCGTGGACGAGACCCACCTCCAGACCCTGATCGCCGAAGCGATCACCGACGGCACCGGCTACACCGCCGCCTCCTGGAGCGCCTACCAGACCGCTTTGAAAGAAGCCACGGAGGCCCTGGGTTCCTTCGCCACCCAAGCGGAGGTGGATGCCAAGCTCCATGCTTTGGAGGAAGCCCGCACCGCCCTGGTGATGGAGAGCAGCGATACCACCCTGGCGGTGGAGCTGCTGGCCGACTCCTTCCTGCCTGGGAAGCAGGTGGGCCTGTACATCACCACCGGTACGAACATCTCCTCGATCACCATCACCGATCCCAACGGAGAGGCCGTGGCCCTGACCTCCTGCTCTGGCGAGATCCAGACCCTGGATGACGGCACCACCGTGAAGCTGTGGCTGGTATTCTTCCCCGCTCCCGACGCGTCTACCACCTACACCGTCACCACCGCCACCGCCTCCCAGACCGTCACCATCCAAATCGCATAAAACTCCCCCCAAGGCGCGTCCGATCCCGGACGCGCCTTTTGGTATCTATCCCTACAGTGGCATACGACGCTAAACGGACCACCGCCCTTGACATCATCACTGACAATTGTTAAAATATACAAAACAAGTGATCAAAAGGAGTGTTCGTTCATGAAGTTTACACTGCGTCCCCTCTCACTGCTCCTGGCCCTCGCCATGCTGCTGGGCTACTTCCTGATCCCCGGCAGCGTCCCGGAGTCCCAGGCAGCCTGCTACTCCGGCTATACCCTCATCGATACGATCTACAACTACAACGGCTGTACCGGTATGCAAGGCATGGCCATGGACGATACCTACCTGTACAACGTGAAGATCGCCAGCTCCACCCAGGACAACGCGATCATCACCCGCACCCACAAGACCAGCGGCTCCACGGTCTACATGACCAACGCTGCCACCAACACCTACTATTTCACCGAGCTGTACCACGCCAACGACATGGAGCTGGTGACCATCGACGGCACCACTTACCTGTTCGTAGCCACCAGCCTGGCAGGCTCCACCAGCCTGATCCGCTACACCCTCAGCGGCACCACCCTGACCAAGTCCGGCAGCTACGAGACTTACTACAGCGGCAGCTCCACCGCGATCTCCAGCGCCCAGGTGATGTACGCCTCCTCGGAGCGGATCGACTTCATGATCAAGAAGGGCAAATATCTCTACACCGCCTCCCTGGATCCCGTCGCCACCTCCGGCACCATCACCATGACCCACGCCTTCACCCTGGACGTGGCCAACGTGACCATCGACGGCACCACCTACGACTTCACCGAATACCTGCACCAGGGCTTCGACTATTTCGACCAGAAGGTCTTCGTGCCGATCACCGGGTATCCGGACATGAGCATCAGCACCATCGTGGTCTACGACACGGCGGGCGTCTCCGGCACGATCCAAAATGACCCCACCCTGTCCTTCTATATCCAAAGCACCACCTATTCGGAAAAATTCGAGATCGAAAGCTGTGAAGTCTGCCCCGCCGACGGCCGCCTGTACTTCAACACCAACCAGGCCACCTCCTCCAGCGGCGACTATGATGCGGTCCACTACTTCACCAACTACGTCTACGATCCCACCCACGGCTCCGCCCCCTCCCGCTCCTACCGCTGGGAGGTGATCGATGGGGTCCTGACCTCCGTCACCACCGACGGCGCTGCCTACAACAGCACTGCCATGACCACCGGCACCGTCTCGGGCACCACCTTCACCGATGCCCGCTATAATTTGGACGACTCCGTCACCCTGACCCACGACCAGCCCTGGATCCTGGAGTGGAAGTCCTCCGGCACCTGGACCGACGGTGGCCTGCTCATGTCCTCCTATTCCAAGAGCAAGTACGAGGGCAACACCTTCATCTTCCGCCGGAAGAACTCCACCCTGATCGCCCTGGGCACCTACACCGGCGGCAAATACTACAATTACGGCCTCCAGCTGGCCGACTACGGCATCGACGGCACCATCGAGCATACCTACCGCATGACCAACAAGATCGCCGACGACGGCACCAACATGGTCTACCTGTCCGTGGACGGCACGGAGCTGGGCCCCCTGAACAACTACCACATCGCCGGCACCTCCCAGGGCACCACCGACGACTGGATCTCCGGCAAGGACTTCACCTTCTCCTACCTGGGCACGGACCTTCACCCGATCGACGACTGCGACCTGCAATACATCCAGGTTTGGCCCCAGGGCCTGCTGGATCAGCGAAACTCCGCTGAAAGCTACCAGTGGGGCAGTGCCATGGCCACCACCGGCGGCACCGGCCTCACCGCCAACACCGCCACCGCACTGGCCGGCTCCGTATCCGGCACCACCTACACCGACGCCCGCTACTCCCTGGCCCAGGACGTGGTCCTGCTCCACGACCGCCCCTGGTACGTGGAGTGGGAAAGCACCGGAGCCTGGACCGGCGGCACTCTGCTGCTGGCCGCTGCCCGTGCCAGCAAGACCTACGCCGCCCCCTTCCTGTTCCGCAACTCCAATGGCCTGATCGCCCTGGGCTACTATGACGGCTCCAAATTCCACAACTACGGCCTGAACATCACGGATCACGCCATCGACGAGACCGCCTCCCACATCTATCGCCTGGAGAACCGGATCGAGAACGGCTCCAACATGGTCTACCTCCTGGTGGACGGCGTTACCCTAGGAGCCATGGACGGCTACCATGTGGGCGGCACCGCCCAGGGCACCACCGGCGACTGGGTGTCCGGGAAGGACTTCACCTTCTCCTACGTGGGCACCCTCCAGCACGACCTGAACACCTCCATGAGCTATCTGAAGGTGGCGGAAAACGGTGACCCCGCCGCCCACGCCCCTAAAACCTACCGCTGGGAGACCCAAAACGACACCTTCACCTCCCTTTCCGACTCCTACACCGAGAACCCCACCACCACCCTGGCTGGTACCTGCACCGACGGGACCTTCTCCGGCTCCTATTTCCAGCCGGACCAGCCGATCGTCCTGCGCCACGACCTGCCCTGGACCATAGAATGGGAAAGTGAGGGCACCTGGAAGGATGCCGCCAGTGGCTCCCTGCTGCTGAGCTACGCCGCCGACGGCAACCAGGTGGAAGCGCCTTACCTGTACCGCCGCCATGAGAGCCAGATCATCGCCTTCGGCGAGCGGAAGGACGGCGGCCACCAGAACTACGGCATCAAGCTGTCGGACCACGGCATCGACGGCACCGCCAAACACACCTACCGCCTGGAGAACCGGATCGAGGACGGCTCCAATATGGTCTACCTTCTGGTGGACGGCACAGAGCTGGGTGCCATGGAGGACCACTTCATCGGCGGCACCGCCCAGGGCACCACCTCTGACTGGATCTCTGGTAAAGACTTCGTATTCAACTACATCGGAAACCCCGATTTCCCCATCGGTAACTGCTCGATCAGTTACCTCCAGATCCAGGAAGGCTGCATCCACAGCTACTCTTCCTCCATCACCACCGCTCCTACCTGCGTTGCCACCGGCATCCGCACTTACACCTGTGACCATTGTGGTGATCCCTACACCGAGACCATCCCAGCCCTCGGCCACAGCTACACCTCCACGGTGACCGCCCCTACCTGCACAGCCTCTGGCTACACAACACATACCTGCACTTCCTGCGGTGACAGCTATGTGACCGACACCACCGCCGCTCTGACCCATAGCTATACCTCCTCCGTCACCACCGCTGCCACCTGTGTCACGGCAGGCATCCGGACCTACACCTGCGACAACTGTGGTGACAGCTACACCGAGGCCATCACAGCCACCGGTCATTCC
>JAFTKE010000134.1 GCA_017456045.1 Oscillospiraceae bacterium | reverse complement strand
TAGGGGCGACCATCGGTCGTCCGCCGCCGATCGCCTGCGATCAGCGGTATTGGCGATGGATCCTACGTTTTTTCGCCTGCGGCGAAGCGTTTTTGTTTCAAAAACGCCGGACGAGCAATGCTCGCCCCTACGATGTCGCATCATGCAACACGCCCAAGGTGTGTACCGCATCTCCCTGACAAACAACGATAATTTACCATCCAGCCGGGAAAAGGTCAACGATTTTTTCCACAGGAGACGGCTATGATCTGTGAAGATCCGGAAACCTCCGAAAATAATATACAAAACCGCCAAAATTAGAAAAGGATGATCCCATCTCCACCGAAAACCTAGGGGAACAGGAGCATGAAGGCTCCGATCTCACGCAAATGGTCATATGACCATCTTATAAATTCAATTGAACCTCATTTTCTCCGGATACGCTCTCATTTTGAATATCTCTTCAAAAAAAGGGCCATCGCCGGACAGCTCCGGACCCCATCTTTCCGGGAACCATTTTTTGCCGAAAAGCTCCTTTTTTTGAAGGATACGTCAATTGACGGACATATGTTTTTCTGCTATGCTATATCCATAAAGCAAGCGCAGCAGAGAGGAGGAAACGATATGTATCAAGCTGCATTGTTTTGGCTGGTCCTGATGATATTTTTCATCATCGTGGAGGCGAACACCGTCACACTGCTGTCGATCTGGTTCGCGGCGGGATCTCTGGTGGCCATCGTAGCCGCCCTTTTGGGGGCGCAGATCTGGCTCCAGGCATTGCTGTTCTTCGCCGTTTCCGCGATACTGCTGGCCTGCCTGCGACCAATGTTCCGTAAGTACGTCAAACCAAAGGTCGTAGCCACCAACGTGGACGCCATCATCGGCTCCCAGGGCTACGTCACCGCCGCCATCGACAACCTAGAGGCCAAGGGCCAGGTGAAGCTGGGCGCCATGGAATGGACCGCCCGCAGCACCACCGGCGAGAAGATCCCGGAAAAGACTCTGGTGAAGGTAGATAAGATCGAGGGCGTGAAAGCGTTCGTCACACCTGTCAAAGTCAAGGAGGTAAAATAATGGATCCTTTCATCATCATCGGCGCGATCATCATCGTTTTGTTTTTGATCGTCATCTCCAATATCAAGGTGGTCCAGCAGTCTCAGGCCTACGTCATCGAGCGTCTGGGCGCCTTCCACGCCATCTGGAGCGTGGGTCTGCACTTCAAGATCCCCTTCATCGACCGGGTAGCCCGTCGCGTTTCCCTTAAAGAGCAGGTCCTGGACTATCCCCCTCAGCCTGTGATCACCAAGGATAACGTCACCATGCAGATCGACACCGTGGTCTACTTCCAGATCACCGATCCCAAGCTGTACGCCTACGGCGTGGAGATGCCCATGGCCGCCATGGAGACCCTCACCGCCACCACCCTGCGTAACATCATCGGCGACTTGGAGCTGGACCAGACCCTGACCTCCCGTGACGTGGTCAATACCAAGATGCGTGCCATCCTGGACGAGGCCACCGACCCCTGGGGCATCAAGGTCAACCGTGTGGAGCTGAAGAACATCCTGCCTCCTCATGACATCCAGTCCTCCATGGAGAAGCAGATGAAGGCCGAGCGTGACCGCCGTCAGGCGATCTTGCAGGCCGAGGGCCAGAAGAAGTCCGCCATCCTGATCGCCGAAGGCGAGCGGGAGGCCGCGATCCTGCGGGCGGATGCCGACAAGCAGGCTGCCATCTTGAAGGCAGAAGCTGAGCAGCAGGCCGCCATCCTGAAGGCCGACGGTGAGGCCCAGGCGATCATGGCGGTGCAGAAGGCCCTGGCCGATTCTCTGGAGCTGCTGAACGAGAAGGCCCCCAACGATCAGGTGATCAAGCTCAAGTCCATCGAGGCTATGCAGCGCATCGCCGACGGCAACGCCACCAAGATCATCATCCCCTCTGAGATGCAGGGACTGGTGGGCATGGCCACCGGCCTGGTGGAGGGCGTGAAGGAGAAGTAAGATGAAGACTTGGCAAAAGATCGCGTTCCCACTGATCATCCTGGCACTGCTCCTGGTGATCATCTTCTTCTGGGGCAGCATCGCCAGCGTGTTATCAGCCTTCGCGATCCTGCTCAGCTTGATCGTCTATCTCTGGAACCGCTTCATCATCCCGGATCGGGACAACGAATTCCACGACTACGATTGAGACCATGATACCAATGAACGGTCCTGTGTGTGGCGACACGCACAGGACCGTTCATTCGTTTTTTACCCATTTCTTATATAATATTGTATCGGTCCAAAAACCCCTTGTTTTTTTGGCTACTATATGATAAAATGTAGGATGAAATATCATGGGCATCATATCGCCTTTTTGAGTATGACTGACAGAGAAAGGAGTCGATGGAATGTATTCTTCTGCCTATGTTTGGGCAAAGGTCTTGAACCACATGGAAGAACGGCTGGGCTCGGTGACCGTGTCCGCCTGGTTCGATGACGCGGAGGTAGTGGAGCTGAGCGATGAGCATCTGATCTTGTATTCCTCTTCGGATTTCCGGCGGGACATCATCCGCAGCCGCTGCACTTCCCACATCGAGGACGCTTTGAAGGAGATTTTCAATTCCAACGCGAAATTGATCGTATTCGGTGACGAGGAGCTGTCCGCCCACAAGTCCAAGGGCAAGCGGGCCACCTCCATGGATTTCAATCCCCAGTTCACCTTCGATAATTTCATCGTGGGCCCCAGCAACCGCATGGCCCACAGCGCCGCCATCGCCGTATCCAAGACCCCCGGCCAGGTCTATAACCCCCTGTTCATCTATGGCCCGCCCGGTGTTGGCAAGACCCACCTGCTCTACGCCATCGCCAATGGCATCCGGAGCAAGATCCCCAACGCCAACATCGTCTATATCAAGGGCGACCAGTTCACCAACGAGCTGGTGGACGCCATCAAGAACAGCACCAATATCGAGTTTCGCAGCAAGTACCGGGAAGCGGACCTGTTCCTCATCGATGATATCCAGTTCATCGCCGGTAAAGACTCCACCCAGGAGGAATTCTTCCACACCTTCAACAAGCTCTATGAGGAGCATAAGCAGATCGTCATGACCTCCGACCGGAAGCCCAGCGACATGGCGACTCTGGAGGACCGGCTCCGTACCCGATTCGAGTGGGGCCTGATCATGGACATCCAGCCCCCGGATTACGAGACCCGTATGGCGATCATCCAGAACAAAGCCAATTCCCTGGGACTGGAGCTGCCTGCGGATGTCTGCGACTACATCGCCACCAACGTCACCAACAACGTCCGTCAGATCGAAGGCACCGTCAAAAAGATCCTGGCTTATCGGGACCTGAACGATATGCCCCTGGATCTGCCCAACGTGTCCCGGGCCATCGATGATATGTTCAAGGCCGAGGGAAGCGCTGTCCCCACGCCGGGCCTGATCATCAGCCAGGTGTGCAAGTTCTACTCCGTGGAGGAATCCACTCTCCGTGGCAGCCAGAAGTCCAAGGGCATCGCCGAGGCCCGTCAGGTGGCCATGTACCTGATCCGAAAGCTGACCAACCTGAGCCTGCCGGACATCGGCAAGGAATTCGGCAAGGACCATTCCACCGTCCTCTACAACATCCGCAAGGTGGAGATGGCTCTGAAAAAGGGCGACACCACCGTGCAGAACAACATCCGGGACATCACGTCCAACATCAACTCTTCGTTGTAAAATGAGGATGTAGGGCGAGGGCATGCCCTCGCCGCCGCAGATCGCACGCGATCTGCGGAAAACAGCCTCGATGTGCACTTGCGATGCAAGTGCACCGGCGAGGGCGTGCCCTCGCCCTACATTCGATCTTTTCCACAGCCCCTGTGGAATGTGGGATCGATCTCTGTGGGATCTTCGGCGAAAAAAAGTTCTCCACACGGATCGTGGATAGCTGTGGAAAACCCAGTCGTCGGATCGTGGATAAAAAATCCGTGGGACAGTAAGAAAAATCGGGGTTTTCCACATAAGTTTCCTCTAAGACTACCATTACTACCTTAAGATATCTATCGATATATATATAAGATATATATATCCAAGAAAGGAACGACTGCCATGCGTTTCACCTGTGAAAAAAATATGCTCGTGGCCGGTCTGAACATCGCCAGTCGGACGGTGGCTCAGAAAAGTACGATGTCCGTGCTGGAGGGCGTGCTGTGCCAGGCCAAGGACGGTCTGGAGCTGACCGGATATAATATGGAGACCGGCATCACCTACCAGATCGATGCCGATGTGACGGAGCCGGGCGAGTGCATCCTCCCTGCCAAGCTGTTCGGCGATATCATCCGACGTTTGCCGGAGGGGCCTGTCACCGTGGTGGTGGACGAGAGCTATAAGACCTCCATCCGGGCGGGCTTCGCTTCCTTCACCATCTCCGCCGAGAACGCCGAGGATTATCCGGAGCTGCCCGACGTGGGCACCGGCCGGAAGGTGACCATCCCCCAGCAGAAGCTGAAGGAGATGATCGGCGGTACCATCTTCGCTGTCTCTGAGAACCAGGGCCGCCCGATCCATACCGGCGTCAAGTTCGAGGTGGAGGAGGACCGGATCTCTGCCATCGCCGTGGACGGCTTCCGCCTGGCCCGGCGTACCTATCATACGCCCCAGACCAATATGTGGAAGCTGGCCTTCGTGGTCCCCGCTGCCGGTCTGAAAGAGGTGGAGAAGATCCTCACCGATTCCGAGGATGACGTTTCCTTCATCCTGGGGCCCAAGCACATCCTGTTCCAGATCGGCAGTGCCACTTTGATATGTCGTCTGCTGGAGGGCGACTTCCTGGATTGGCGGAGGGTGGTGCCCACGGATTGCCCGGTGAAGCTGTGCGCCCATGTGTCGGACCTGGCCTCCTCCATCGAGCGTGTGGGTCTGATCGTGTCCGAAAAGTATAAGAGCCCGGTGCGCTGCGTCTTCTCCGATCAGGTGCTGCTCTTGAAGACCAACACCACCATCGGCGCCGCCGAGGATCGGTGCGCCATCGCCGGTGACGGCAAGGATCTGGAGATCGGCTTCAACGTCCGCTATCTTGCCGACGCTTTGAAGGTGATCCCCAGCGAGGAAGTGGTCTTGGAGCTGACCAACGGCCTGAGCCCCATCGTCCTGACCCCCGCCGAGGACAAATACGACTTCTCCTATATGGTCCTGCCGGTCCGCATCCGCAATAGCTGATGCTCCAGACCGTAGGGACGGGTCATCGACCCGCCCGTCCGTGATCTTCGATTACGGAAAACCAACGCGACCGATGCCATGCGCGTCTCTTACGAGCCGCGACGGGCGGGTCAGTGACCCGCCCCTACGATGAGTTAGGAGTTTATTTATGAAAGTAACAGTCAAGCGTCGCGATAACGCCATCCCGGTGGTGATCGGGACGGAATATATCAAGCTGGAGTCCGCCATGAAGCTGGCGAACATCGTCCCCTCCGGCGGGTCTGCTAAGCTGGAGATCCAGGAGGGCAATGTGCTGGTGGGTGGAGAGGTCTGTACCATGCGGGGCAAGAAGCTGTACCCCGGTGACCGGTTCACCTTCGATGGGACAGAGTACCTGATCTCGATCCATGCGACTTGATAACATATCCCTTGGGGATTTTAGAAATTATGTAAACTTACAACTGGACTTCGACCCAGGAGTGAACCTGATCGTGGGGGACAACGCCCAGGGCAAGACCAACCTTCTGGAGGCGATCGCCTATCTTGGATCCGGCAAGAGCTTCCGGGCCCAGCGGACCGCGGAGCTGGTGCGCTTCGGTGCCGAGTTCGCCGACATCGAAGGGTCGGTCACCGCCCAGGAGCGGCAGCAGTCCGTCAGATGGGTGCTGTTCCCGGCCCATCGTCCCCGGATGCTGTACCGCAACGGGGCGAAGAAGAAGACCGCCGCCGATGTGGCAGGGCTGCTGCCTTCGGTGCTGTTCTGCCCGGAGGATCTGCAGGTGCTGAAAGCCGGCGCGGCCCAGCGCAGAAGGCTGGGAGACCATGCGTTGTGCGACCTGCGGCCCAATTACGATGCGGCCCTGGCGGAGTACCACCGGATCCTGGAGCACAAAAGCCGGATCTTGAAGGATAAAGAGGAGGATATCGCCGTACTGGCGATCCTTCCGGAGTACAATGCCCGGCTTTGCCAGGTGGGGGCCATGCTGATCTCCTACCGGGCCCGATTCTATGACTCTCTTGGGAAGGCTGCGGCAAAGTTCCATCAGCAGTTTTCCGGCGGTCTGGAGGAATTCTCCCTCCAATATAAGACCGTCTCCACGGTGACGGACCCCTTCGCCCCTCTGGACGTGCTGCGAAGCCAGCTGGAGGAGCATCTGGAGAGCCACCATCGGGCGGAGCTGAGCTCCATGCAGTGCCTGACGGGGCCCCATAAGGACGATTTCGACGTGACCCTCAACGGCATCTCCCTGAAGTCCTACGGCTCCCAGGGCCAGACCCGCACCGCCGCGATCAGCCTGAAGCTGGCCCAGCGGGAGCTGATGGCATCTCAATGGGGAGAAGAGCCCCTTCTCCTTCTGGACGATGTGCTTTCAGAGCTGGATCCCAAACGACAGGATTTCATACTGAACCAGATCGATCGTGGACAAGTCTTCATCACCTGCTGCGAACCCGGCCGCTTCACCAAGCTGGGAAAGACGATCCACATCGAAAACGGCACCCATGTGATGTAGGGTGGGGGCATGCCCCCACCGGTGATATCGCATAGCGATATCACATCGCCCACAGGGCGATAGATACACTTGTGCGCAGCCCTTACGGGCTGCGACGGCTGGGGCGTGCCCCAGCCCTACGAAGGGATCCGAGGGTACGGGATATCTCGTATCTCGTATCTCGTATCTTGCTATTTTGGGAGGACGACTATGTCTGACGAAACGAAAGTAACTCAGGAATATGGCGCGGAGCAGATCCAGGTCCTGGAGGGTCTGGAAGCCGTCCGGAAGAGACCGGGTATGTATATCGGCTCCACTTCCGCGTCGGGCCTGCACCATCTGGTCTATGAGATCGTGGATAATTCCATCGACGAGGCCCTGGCTGGCTACTGTAAGCATATCACTGTGACCATAAACCCCGGCGATTCCATCACCGTCACCGATGACGGCCGTGGTATCCCTGTGGACATCCAGGCCCAGACCGGAAAGCCTGCCCTGGAGGTGGTGTTCACCGTCCTCCATGCCGGCGGCAAGTTCGGCGGCGGCGGTTATAAGGTCTCCGGCGGCCTCCATGGCGTGGGCGCTTCTGTGGTCAACGCTCTGTCGGAGTGGCTGAAGGTCCGGGTCTATAAGAACGGCAACATCTATGAGATGAAGTTCGCCCGGGGCCACATCACCCAGGAGATGACCATCGTGGGCTCCACCGACCGTACCGGCACGGAAGTCACCTTCCAGCCGGATCCCGAGATGTTCGATAGCCTGATCTATGACTATGAGACCCTCCATACCCGTATGCGGGAGAAGGCTTTCCTGACGGCAGGCCTGACCATCTCCATCACCGACTGCAGAGGTGAGGAGCCGGTGGGCGAGACCATGTGCTATGAGGGAGGCATCCGGGAGTTCGTCACCTGGTGCAACCGCAACAAGACCGCGATCCATGAGGACGTGATCTACATGAGCGGCAGCCGTGGGGACGCGTCGGCGGAAGTAGCAGTCCAGTATAACGACGGCTATAACGAATTCATCCTCAGCTTTGCCAACGAGGTCAATACCCCCGAGGGCGGTATGCACGAGACGGGCTTCAAGACGGCCCTGACCCGTGTCCTGAACAACTACGGCGTGAAGAACGGCATCATCAAGGGGGACGACAAGGTCACCGGCGAAGATTGCCGGGAGGGCATCACTGCGATCATCTCCGTCAAGCTCACCGATGCCCAGTTCGAGGGCCAGACCAAGGCCAAATTGGGCAACGCCTATATTAGAACACTGGTGGATCAGATCGTCTCCGACCAGCTGACCACGTATTTTGAAGAGCATCCTGCCACCGCCAAGGTGATCCTGGAGAAGGCCATGATGGCCAACCGTGCCAGAGAGGCTGCCCGGAAGGCAAGAGAATCCATCCGCCGCAAGACCGGTCTGGAATCCGGTCAGATGCCGGACAAGCTGCAGGACTGCAACGAGCGGGACCCCAGCCTGTGCGAGATCTACATCGTCGAGGGCGACTCCGCTGCAGGCTCTGCCATCCAGGGCAGAGATTCCCGGTTCCAGGCGATCCTGGCCATGTGGGGCAAGATGCTGAACGTGGAGAAGGCCCGGGCCGATAAGATCTATGGCAACGATAAGCTCTACCCCCTGATCGTGGCACTGGGCGCCGGTATCGGTGAGGAATTCGACATCGAGAAGCTGCGCTACCACAAGGTGGTCATCATGAGCGATGCCGACGTGGACGGCGCCCATATCAGAACGCTGCTCCTGACCTTCTTCTTCCGCTATATGCGGCCCCTGATCGAGAACGGCTATGTCTACTCCGCCGTGCCGCCCCTCTATAAGATCAAACGGGGCAAGCAGGAGCGGGTGGCTTATTCCGATGAGGAGCGTGACCAGGTGTCCGCCGAGATGCGCGGCGAGAATAACGCCAAGGTAGAGATCTCCCGGTTCAAGGGCCTGGGCGAGATGGACCCCCACGAGCTGTGGGAGACCACCATGGATCCCGAGAAGCGGACCCTCCGCCGGATCACCCTGGACGACGCGATCCGCGCCGACGCCATCTTCACCGTCCTCATGGGCGAACAGGTGGAGCCGAGAAAAGAATGGATCGAGCGCAACGCCAAATACGCCATCAATATCGATATCTAAGGGCAACGCCTTGCCCCCCTCGTTTACGAGGGGGGTGCCCCACAAGCGAAGCGCAGTGGGGCGGGGGGAGTCCGTATCCCTCAGAATGATGGATACGAAAGAGGTGAAGGTGATGCAACACGAAAAGAAAAATGAGATCCGTGCAAAACAGCTTCGCCAAAATCAGACCCCCTGGGAACGCAAGCTATGGTATCTATTCTTAAAGGGATACCCAGTGAGGTTCCAAAGACAAAAATGTATCGATAACTATATCGTAGATTTTTATAGTTTCCGTGCAAAATTGGTGATCGAGCTGGACGGCGGAGGTCATTATGATCCGGAAGCAGAAAAGAAGGACGCTTACCGAACGAAGGTATTGGAAAGCTACGGCTTGAAGGTACTGAGGTTCTGTAATTTGGATATCGATAAGAATTTTTACGGTGTATGCACCGTGATAGATGAAGAAGTAAAGAAAAGGATCTGACTCCCCCCGCCCCACTGCGCTTCGCTTGTGGGGCACCCCCCTCATAAATGAGGGGGGCAAGAGGGTGCAGCAAATAATTGGGAGGTGCTTTATGGCACATAACCGCAGTTACGAGCCTGAGGATATCGCCTTTCCGGATCAGCATATCACGGAATCTCTGCTGATCGATGAGATGGAGAAATCCTATATCGAATATGCTATGTCCGTCATCGTGGGACGTGCGCTCCCCGACGTGCGGGACGGCTTGAAGCCGGTGCATCGCCGTATCCTGTACACCATGTACGAGAGCGGCCTGACCTCGGACAAGCCCTTCAAAAAGTCCGCCACCTGTGTCGGTGACGTGCTGGGTAAGTACCACCCCCATGGTGACGCGTCTGTGTACGATGCCATGGTCCGTCTTGCCCAGAATTTCTCCATGCGCTATATGCTGGTGGACGGCCACGGCAACTTCGGCTCCGTGGACGGCGACCCGGCGGCAGCTTACCGTTATACCGAGGCCAGACTTTCCAAGCTGTCCAACGAGATGCTCCGGGACATCGACAAGGAGACCGTTGAGTGGGATCCCAACTTCGATGAATCCCGGAAAGAACCCAGGGTCCTGCCCAGCCGGTTCCCCAACCTGCTGGTGAACGGCTCCTCCGGCATCGCCGTGGGCATGGCCACCAACATCCCGCCCCATAACCTGAAAGAGGTGATCAACGCCTGCGTGGCGGTGATCGACGATCCGGAATGCTCCATGGTAGACCTGATGGAGCATGTGTCCGGCCCCGACTTCCCCACCGGCGGCATCATCATGGGCCGCTCCGGCATCCGTGCCGCCTACGCCACCGGCCGTGGCAAGGTGGTGGTGCGGGCCCGTACCGAGTTCGAGGAATTCGGCAAGGACCGCACCCGGATCATCGTGTCCGAGCTTCCCTATCAGGTGAACAAGCGCCAGCTGATCAAGAAGATCGCCGAGCAGGTGAAGGACAAGCGCCTCGACGGCATCTCCGACCTCCGGGACGAGACCGACCGCAACGGTATGCGTATGGTGATCGAGCTGAAGAAGGATGCCAATCCTCAGGTGGTGCTGAACAACCTGTTCAAGCAGACGGATCTGCAGACCAGCTTCGGCATCATCATGCTGGCCCTGGTGGACGACCAGAAGCAGCCTAAGATCTTAAGTCTGCGGCAGATCCTGGACGAGTATCTGGCTTTCCAGATCGAAGTCCTGACCCGCCGGACCCAGTACGACCTGAAAAAGGCCCAGGAGCGTGCCCACTTGTTGGAGGGCTTGCTGATCGCCCAGGACAATATCGATGAGGTGATCCGGATCATCCGTTCCGCCTACGACGATGCCAAGGAGCGTCTGTGCGAGCGGTTCGGTCTGGACGACATCCAGGCCCAGGCGATCCTGGATATGCGCCTGAAAGCTCTCCAAGGTCTGGACCGGGAGAAGCTGCAGAACGAATTCGACGAGCTGCAGGCCAAGATCCGCTATTACAATGAGCTGCTGGCGGACCCCATCAAGCTCAAGGGCGTCCTGCGGGACGAGCTGATCGCCATCCGTGACAAGTTCGGCGACAGCCGCAAGACCGAGATCCAGGACGTGGAGGACGAGATCGACATCGAGGATCTGATCGTGGAGGAGCAGTGCGTCTTCACCATGACCTCTGCCGGCTACATCAAACGGACCCCGGCTTCTGAGTATTCTGCTCAGGGCAAGGGCGGCATGGGCAAGAAGGGCATGGCCACCCGGGACGAGGACTACGTCACCACGGTGTTCACCGCCTCCAGCCATGACCATATCTTCTTCTTCACCGACAAGGGCCGTGTGTTCCGGAAGAAGGGCTACCAGATCCCCGAGGCGGGCCGTACCGCCAAGGGCACCAACATCGTCAACATCATCCAAGTCGATCCCGGCGAGAAGGTGTCCGTCATGGTCCACGCCCGGAACCTGGACAACGAGGAGCTGTACCTGACCATGGTGACCAAGCACGGCACCATCAAGCGTCTGGAGGTCAGTGCCCTTAAGAACCTTCGCAACATCGGCATCCGCGCCATCACCCTGGACGAGGGGGACGAGCTGATCGAGGTGAAGGAGACCGATGGTACGCAGAAGATCATCATCGCCACCCATGACGGCATGGCCTGCTGCTTCGACGAGAACGATGTCCGCGCCATGGGCCGTACCGCCGTTGGTGTCCGGGGCATCAAGCTGAGAGAAGGCGACTACGTGGTGGGCGCGGCCCGGGCCCATGAGGGCAAGGCGGTGCTGACCATCACCGAGAACGGCTATGGTAAGCGGTCCGCGGTAGAAGACTACCGCGTCACCAACCGTGGCGGTCTGGGCGTGAAGAACTACGAAGTCACCGAGAAGACCGGCAAGGTGGTGGGCATCAAGGTGGTTGACGGGTCCGAGGATCTGCTGCTGATCACCCAGTCCGGCACCATCATCCGTACCGACGTGGACGCGATCCGCATCGCCGGACGTGCCACCCAGGGCGTGATCGTCATGCGGTTCAAGGAAGAAGAGGACCGTGTGATCGGCATGGCCCTGGCAGAAAAGGAAGAAGTATGAAGGTAGTCACCCTCTATACAGACGGTGCCTGCTCCGGCAACCCCGGCCCTGGCGGCTGGGGTGCCATTTTGGAGTACAATGGGCATGAGCTGGCCCTTTCCGGCGGCGAAAAGGACACCACCAACAACCGCATGGAGCTGACGGCAGTGATAAAGGGTCTTCAAAGATTGAAAGAGCCCTGCATCGTGGAGCTGTATTCCGACAGCAAGTACGTGATCGATGCTCTGCAAAAGGGCTGGGCCGTGGGCTGGCGGAAACGGGGCTGGATCAAGTCCGACAAAAAGCCGGCATTGAACCCCGACCTTTGGGAGCAGCTGCTGGAATTGACCTCCCGCCATGAGCTCCACTACCACTGGATAAAAGGCCACGCGGAAAACGAAAAAAATGACCGCTGCGACCAAATGGCCGTAGCGGAGTGGAAAAAACTAAAAATGTAAGGCCGGGTCACCGCGCATCTCTACAAGAGAAAGCGCTATCTGTAGGGGCGGGTCATCGACCCGCCCGAAACGTAACGATCACGGAGCTGGAAACGAACGGGAGGGTCAATGACCCTCCCCTACAAGGAAGAGCGCCATCTGTAGGGGCGGGTCACCGACCCGCCCGGAACGTATCGATCACTGAGTGGAGAATATGATGACGGAGGGTTGGATATGGAACTCCCCAAACGAAAAAGCCCCCGGATCCCAGGGTACGACTATTCGACTCCTAATTATTATTTCATCACCATATGTACTCACGACAAACGCTGTATTTTTGGAGGCCCTGAGAAATTAGGTCCCTATGGAAGGATCGCATGGGAGTGTCTACGGGAAATACCACAGCATTTCCCAGACATCAAGGTGGAAAAAGCGGTGATCATGCCAAACCATGTCCATGCGATCATGGTGGTCACAGCAGAAACAGAAGAACACAGCCGTAGAGACCTGACGATAGCGATTGGACAGTATAAAATGTCAGTAACAAGAAAAATCAGGTCTATGGAACTAGGCAAAAAAGTTTGGCAGAGATCCTTCCATGATCATGTGATCAGAAATCAGAAGGCATATGAGAAAATATGGACATATATACATTATAACCCTCAATTATGGCATAAAGATAGATTTTATGTGATCGAAGAAGAATGTAAACAGTAGGGGCGGGTCACCGACCTGCCCGGAACGTGACGAATACGGAGCAAGAAACGACCGGGAGGGTCAGTGACCCTCCCCTACGAGGAAGAGCGCCATCTGTAGGGGCAAGCCCCCGCCATACACTGGAAAGGAGCAGTATCATGTATCTATCCATCGGTAAAGACATGGCGGTGCGGGAGCGAGGGATCGTGGGGATCTTCGATATGGACAACACCACCACCTCCAAGCGGACCCGGGAGTTTTTGAACGAGGCGGAACGGGAGGGCAAGGTGGTCCCTTGTGACGATCTTCCCAAAAGCTTCATCGTCACCGCCGAATATGGCATGGATCGGGTGTATCTGACCTCCCTCAACAGCTCCACTCTGGAAAAACGACTGAAGTGATATCAGCTTAGCAAAAAAAACGTGTCATCGCGAGGAGCGAAGCGACGTGGC